>DATGFI010000279.1:0-3030 GCA_035309205.1 Planctomycetota bacterium
CATCTTATCCGTGGCGGGCTCGGGAGGGGGATCGAGCAACGCCGAAGGCGTGCCCAAGGACCGGACGTTGAGGACCGGGACCTTCGCGGGAGCCGGGGGCTCGGTCGGTCTCTTCGCAGGGACCCGTTTCATGCACCCGGCGGCCAAGACGACGAGGACCAGCGACAGCAACGCCTTCCGCGGTCTCATGATCGCTCAAGATAGCGGAGAAAACGGCTCGGGGTCAAGCGATCGGTCGTAACGGCGCGGGGGAGGCGAGGCTCAGCCCGACGAGGGTCGAAACGGGCAGTAGCGCAGAAATACTTTCGAGGGAATCCCGAGGGCCGATTCCATTTTTCCTCTGGATCTGCATGAGTTATGTGTTATGATCCCTGCGGTTCGGAACTCCCGGTAGTCAAGGAGAGAGAGGCCATGGGGAAGGAAATCGTGTACTGCCACAAGTGCGGCATCCGCATCACGGAGCGGGAATTCGCCCGGGGGCTCGCCCATACCGTCGCCCATTTGCCCTACTGCACGCGGTGTCGTCCTCTGGCGACGCCGACCCTGCCGGTAAACGACCCGGACGACCACTACGTCCCGGTCACTCCGTCGGGACGCATCCGCTCGGCCTAAAAGCTGGCGTCCCGTCTTCCGCTGTGGCAGAATGTCGCCCTCATGAGCGACGCTCCCCGGGGCAATCTTCGGCTGCTGGAGGACCCGGAGTTCAAGGACCTTGCCCGCCGAAAGAACCGCATCTCCCTGCAGCTCACGGGCGTCACCCTGGCCGTCTATTATGGATTCATTTTGCTGATCGCGTTCAAGCGGGATCTCTTCGCGGCCAAAATTTCGGGGAACGTCACCTTCGGAATCGTGCTGGGTATCGGCGTCATCGTCACCTGCTGGATCCTCACCGGGATCTACGTCCGCTGGGCCAACCACAGGTACGATGCCATGGTGGCCCGGCTGCAGGCAAAGGCGATCCATGAGCCATAGCAGCTGGGTTGCCCTCTCGTTCTTCTTCGCCTTCATCGGCAGCACCCTGGCCCTGACCTACTGGGCCGCAAAGAGGACCAGGACCGCGAAGGAATTCTACGCCGCCGGCCGCTCGATCACCGGCTTCCAGAACGGCCTCGCTCTCGCCGGCGACTACATGTCCGCGGCGTCCTTCCTCGGCATCGCAGGCCTTGTGGCGACCAAGGGCTACGACGGCCTCATCTACTCGGTCGGGTTCCTGGTCGGGTGGCCCATCTGCATGTTCCTCATCGCTGAGCCCCTGCGCAATCTCGGCAAGTTCACGTTCGCCGACGTGGTCGCCTACCGCCTCAATCCGCGCCCGATCCGGACCGCGGCGGCGTCCGGAGCGATCCTGACGGTCCTGATCTACCTGACGGCGCAGATGGTGGGCGCCGGAAAGCTCGTCGTCCTCCTCTTCGGGGAACTCCACCTGCAGTACCTCCACGCCGTCATCGGCGTGGGCATCCTGATGATGGTCTACGTGCTCTTCGGCGGCATGAAGGCCACGACCTGGGTGCAGATCATCAAGGCGGTCCTCCTGATCGGCGGAGCGACCGTCCTGGTCCTCATGATCTTCTGGCATTTCGATTTCAGCCCTAACGCGCTCTTCGGCAAGGTGAGCGAGGAGATGATGAAGCCGGGCAAGAAGTCTCCCTTTGACCGAATCTCCCTGGGGCTCGCTTTGATGTTCGGAACGGCGGGGCTTCCCCACATCCTGATGCGCTTTTACACGGTGCCCGACGCGAAGGAGGCCCGGAAATCAGTCTTCTATGCAACCGGATGGATCGGATACTTCTACATCCTGACGTTTACCATCGGATTTGGAGCGGCGGTGGTCGTCGGGCCCGACGCCATCAAGTCCGCGGGCGGCACCAACATGGCGGCCCCGCTTCTGGCGCAGGCGCTCGGAGGCAACGCGTTCTTCGGGTTCCTGTCCGCCGTCGCCTTCGCCACGATTCTCGCGGTCGTCGCCGGCCTTGCGCTCGCCGGCGCGTCCGCCCTCTCCCATGACCTGTATGTCGGCGTCCTCAAGAAGGGGGTCGCCACGGAAAGGGAGCAGGTCCTGGTGGCGCGGGTCGGGACGATCGCGCTGGGTGTCCTCGCGGTTTTCCTGGGCATCATCTTCCAGAACCAGAACGTCGCCTACCTGGTCGGCCTCGCCTTTGCCGTCGCGGCCAGCGCGAACTTCCCGGCGCTGCTCCTGTCCGTCGTCTGGCGGAACTTCACGACCGCGGGAGCCGTCGCCAGCACCGGGGTGGGACTGGTCCTGTCCATCGGCCTCATCATCCTGGGCCCGGACGTCTGGGGTCCGGTGATCGCCGTCGCCCCGAAGGGTCAGCCGCCGACGCCGCCGATCTTCCCCCTCGAGAATCCCGCCATTGTCTCGATTCCCGCCGCCTTCATCGCGGGCATCGTCGTGTCGCTCCTCACTCCCGACCCGGTCGCGCAGGCGAAGTTCGAGGACGAAAAGCTGCGCAGCTACGCGGGCATCGGAGCGGACTAGGAGAATTGCCCAATCTTCGCCGACGTAGGATAGCCGGAGGGCCGACATGATCCGATCGACCGCGATCCTCTTGGCGCTCGTCTGCGCCCTGTCCGCCCAGGACGCGAAGAAGCCGCCGGTCAAACCCGGCTGGCAGGAGCGGCTGGAGCAGGCCACCCGCTCCCCCGAGGCATGGAAGGCTCGGCGGGAGGAGATCCGCCGACAGATCCTGGTCGCCGCGGGTCTTTATCCGGAATTTGAGCGTCCGCCTCTCCGGCCCGACGTGTTCGGAAGGGTCGACGGTGAAGACTACTCGATCGAACGCGTCAGCCTGGAGACGCTTCCGGGCTTCTATCTCACCGGCAGCCTCTATCGCCCGAAGGGAAAGAAGCCTCCCTTCCCGGCGATCGCCTCGCCGCACGGACACTGGAAGGAGGGCCGCTACACCCAGGAAAAGGAGGGCAATCTGCCCGCGCGCGGCATCACCTTCGCCCGGCTCGGCTTCGTGTGCTTCATGTACGACATGGTCGGCTACGGCGACTTCCGGCAGGTGC
>DATGFI010000280.1:0-2989 GCA_035309205.1 Planctomycetota bacterium
GCCACACTCCCCCGTCCCCGCTCCCCGCCCCTCCGGCGCCCTGAAAAAAAGGCTTTGAACCCGAAGTTCCGGCCATCTTGAATTCGCCGGGCTACTTCTTGATGTACTCGGCCCAGTCGGCCTTCACCTGCGATTTGTTCCCGTCGTTCACGCGGGCGGAGGCGCCGGACCTCCCGGTGAGCTCGATCAAGAGCAGCACCGCCGCCTTGCCGATCGTGTTGTCCTCGTTGTCAATGAACTCCACGAGCTTCGGATAAGCCGACTTGCCCATCGACTTGACCCGCTGGTAGTGGTAGTACTCCGGATTATTCGTGTTCGCGAAGCCTCCGGAGCGGCACTCCGCCAGGGTCTTCGCCCAGTCTTCAGACGCCGCATTTCCGATAACCGTGCTGCCCGTGGGTTTGGTCGAGGACGGATCGGCTCCGGCCTGCTCGGCCCAGGTCGCGATCGCGTTCCGGTTGGGAAGCATGAGCCACCACTGCGCCCAGTAGGTGTACTCTCCGCCCCGGATCTCCGGAACGTTCATGCCGTTCATCGTCGGGGACTTCCCGAGGTCGCTCTGCGACGCGTCCATCTTGCGCTTGACGATGATCTTGTGCAGGGCCTCGCAGGTTCCCTTGACCACCGCCTCGTTGTCGCTCAGCAGCCCGTCGAAGACGTACAGGATCCACTTGTAGTCCTCGCTCACGACCTCGTCGATCTTTCCGCCCGTGACCATGGCCTCGTAGGCCTGGCGCGCGTCGGGATTGCACTTCATGTCGGGGACGTCCTTGCCGACCCCGGCCGCCTGGCGGGCGCCGGGCTTGAAGGTGCCGCTGTCCGTCGGGGGCTGCGGCGTGAAGGACTTGGCCTGCGGCTTGGGCTCCTCCTTCTTCTTCTTCCGGGAGGAGGGGCCGGCATCCCGGTCCCGGCCTTCCCCGGCGCCGGGCTTGGCCGAGCCGGTGTCCTTCTTCGAGAGGACGGCGAAGGCGACGCCGCCGATCACCACGATCGCCGCGGCGGCGATGGCCATGATCATGCCCGAGTTCATGCCGCCCGCCGCCCCCTTCTCGCGGCCGCGCGGCCGCCCGCCTTCGCCCGGAGACCGGGCGTTGGCCATCTTCCGGAAGAGGTCGGTCTGCCTGCCGCCGCCGGGGTTCGCGCGGACCTTGGTCGAGGTCTTGTCTCCGGGCTTCCGGACCTTCGTGGTGCCGCGCTCCCGGGGAGCCGGGGCGGCCGCCGGCGGAGGCGCCGCGGCGGCATGGGGGATTCGCTGCGTCCCGCCCGAGATTCGGACCATCGTGCCGCAGGCTTCGCAACGCACGGTCGAGCCGCCGGACAGATCGGTGATGTCGATCTTCTCCTGGCAGCGCGGGCACTTCAGGGTGTTGGCCATTCCGGCTCCCCTCACTTACGGAGCTTATCGATCTGGAGCTGCGCGATGTTCCGGGTCTCGGAGTTCGGGTACTTCTTCACGATCTCCTCGAAGACCGCGATCGCGTTGTCCTTGTCGCGGGCATACATGTACGCCGAGCCCAGGGTGAACAGCATCTGGTCCATGTTGGGAGCGTCCTTGAAACGGTCGCAGGCCGCCTTCATGCCCGTGATCGCGTTCTGCCACTTGCTCTCCTTGCAGTCGGCCATGCCGATGATCCAGGCGGCCTTGGCCCCGAGTTTGGAGGCATCCGCGGGGTCGAGCTCCGCGACCTTGAGGCAGGCCGCGCGGGCCGGGACGTACCATTTCATGTCATAGTACGAGCCGAGCTGGGCTTCGAGCAGCCGGAGCGCGCCGGCCTTGTCGCCCTTCTTCTGGAGCGCGTCGACCGCCGCCGCGTAGGCCTTCTGGGATTCCACCGGGTTGTTGAGCTTCTCGTACGCCTCGCCCAGCATGGCGAGCTTGTCGGCCTGGTTGGGATCCCGGGCCAGGGCCTCGCGGGCGGGAAGGATCTTGTTGAAGTACGCCGGCCCGGCCTGGGCGATCGCGCCCGCGTAGTACTCGGGCTTGAGGGCCGAAACCGTCGTCAGGAGCTTCCCGTCCGGATCATAGACGTACGTCATCGGGGGCCGTTCCTGGCCGTGCTTCTGCCAGAGGGCGTTCTCCTCGTCGGTGCCGTCCGGATCGATCCGGGCGCAGACGTGCTGCTGGAGCGCCGAAATGACCGCGGCGTTGGGCAGCGTCTCCGCTTCGAAGCGCTGGCAGTCCTTGATGCCCTTATTGAAGAAGACCAGGATCGCGAGCTTCTTGGAGGCCTTCGCTTCTTTCAGCGCCTCGGGCCAGTTGGTCTTCCACTTGATTTCCTGCGGCGAAAGGGAGAGCGCCAGAATCGCGGCCAGAACGATCCTTCCCATGCTTCCTCCAAGTCTCGGATGAACGGATGGCGCCGGCTCCCCTAGACCCCCCAGCCACGAACCGCTCTCCGGGAAGGATGCTCTGTCCGCACAGAGCCCGGCCGCTGTTCCGTCGCAAAGGTCGTGCCAGCGGGAAAACCCCAGATCGAGGGAATCCGTCCCCTGCGCGGGCCTGGGAATGGGGAAAGGGTCGGCGAGCGTGTGGCGAAATGCCACACGGACCGGGCGGGAGTTTAAAATGAACCGGGGCGGGAAGTGATTCCCGCCCCGGTTCGGGATGGATCCGGAAGAGGACTCCTACTTCTTGCTGTCCTTGAGGGGTACGGCGCAGCCGCCCTTGCCCTTGCAGCTGTTCTTGCCGGCGCACTTGGCATCGCCGGTCTTGCAGCCGCCCTGGCCCTTGCAGGCGTTCTTGGCCTTGCAGTCGTGCTTGGCCGACGTCGCGCAGCCGCCCTTGCCCTTGCAGCTGTTCTTGCCCGCGCAGCCGCCATCGCCGGTCTTGCAGCCACCCTGACCCTTGCAGGCATTGTGGCCTTTGCAAACGTGCTTGTCGTCCTGGCTGAGCACCGACGCCGAAGCGCTGCCCACGAGGGCGGCGCCGCCGACGAGGCCCGCGGCCGCGGCCGACACCAACTTCCCGAACTGACGACGAGAGATCTCC
>DATGFI010000281.1:0-4104 GCA_035309205.1 Planctomycetota bacterium
GTCCTCGACGTAGATGGAGGGCGATCCGTAGCTCCAGTAGCCCTGGGGGCCCTGATTGTCGACCAGAAACTTGGCGCACATGAGGATGCGCTTCTGATACTTCACCCGTTCGATTTCCTCGAGCACCATCGCCTGGAGCGCGACGCAATAGGTGGCTTCCAGCTTGTCCTTCATCATGTCGTCGAAGAGCGCCTTGAAGTCCGGGTCGGTCTCCGGCACGTCCGAATGGACGTACGTGAAGAGCACGAGCTCGCGGTGGGACATCTTTCGGGCGCCCTCCTTGCCGGCCGCCATGTGGGCGGCATTGTTGGCCTTGAGGTACTTGATTCCTTTCTCGATGGCCAGGTCGACCTTGATCTGGTCGACCTCATTCGGGGGGAAGACGCCGCCCCCTCCGACATTCTGAGCCCAGGCCGCCGCCGACGGAACCCACGCCAGGAGGGACGCCAGAACGAGCGATCTCTTCATAGTCAACCTCTCCAATCCCAGACTATAAGCCCACGTCGCCGGCGAATTGCAGTGTGACGCAATTCGGCAAGATTCTTCGGCCCTGGGCTCGGGGTCGGCGGATTCCGGATTCAAGGTTGCACGCGGCCGGGCGCGGCTGAGACGGGGAGCCGGCCTGGATCCGCGGGCGAGGCGCTTCCCGAACCTTCGACGCGTGCGGAGATTCCCCTCGGGGCGCCCGCAAGGATCGCTTGCATCGAGGGGCGGAATCGTGGTACGTCGGGGGGAAATGAAGTGCTCCGGGGCCCCAGTTCCGCGAGGACACCGATGAACGCATTCAGGGTCGCAATCCTTCTGGCCGCCGTCGCCGGACCGGGCCTCGCCTCTCAGGAGGAGGGCTGGACGCCCCTCTTCAACGGAAAGGACCTCACCGGCTGGGGTTACAAAAAAGGCGACCGGGTCGAGGATCCCTTCGACGGGAAGACCGAGGCGTCCGACGGTCGCTATACGGCGAAGGACGGCATGATCATCGTCAATCCGGGAAAGGGCATCGCCCAGCTCTGGACCGTGAAGCAGTTTCCGAAGGACTTCGAGCTGCGTCTCGAGTTCAAAGCGTCCTACAACGCCGACAGCGGACTCTTCGTACGAAAGCCGCAGCTGCAGGTCCGCGACTACCTGGTCGCCGGACCCTACAAGAAGCTGCTGAAGTACAAGGCCCAGGACTGGAATGAGATCGTCGTGGTGGTGAAAGGGCAGGCCGCGCACTGCACCTGTAATGGCGAGCTGCTGGAGGAGGCGCTCAAGATCCCCGAAACCGGCGGCATCGGCCTCGAGGCCGACCGGGGGGAAGTGGACTACCGGAACCTCCGCCTCAAGGAGCTCCGGTAGTCGGGGACCCCCTTTGCAGGCGGCGGGCTCGATGCTAGAATCCAGCCCCTCATGTGCGGAATTGTCGGTTACGTCGGACCCCGCCAGGCGCTCGGGGTCCTGCTGGATGGCCTGAAGTGCCTGGAATACCGCGGCTACGACTCAGCCGGCGTCGTCCTCCTGAACGGGAAGGGGCTCCAGGTCGAACGGGCGCCCGGCAAGCTGTCGGCGCTGTCTGACCGGCTGAAACTGAAGCCGCTCCAGGGGACGACCGGCCTGGGCCATACCCGCTGGGCGACCCACGGCGGGGTGACCGAGTCCAACGCCCATCCCCACCGCTCCTGCGACGGACGCATCGCCGTCGTGCATAACGGCATCGTCGAGAACTTCCAGGAGCTCCGGCGCGAGCTCCGCGGTCACACCTTCAGCTCCGCGACCGATACCGAAGTCCTGGCCCACCTGATCGAGCATCATTACGCGAAGCTGGGCGGCCATCCCCTCAAGGCCGTGACCCGCGCCCTCGAAAAGGTCCGCGGAAGCTTCGCCCTGGGGGTCATCTTCGCCGACTATCCCGACCTGCTTCTGGCGGCGCGAGTGAACTGTCCCTTGGTGCTCGGCCTGGGCCAGGGGGAGAATTTCCTCGCGAGCGACCTCTCGGCGCTGCTCAAGTACACGCGCCGGATCATCCCGCTTGAGGAGAACGAGATCGCGAAGCTCGATCGAGACGGGGTTCAGATCTTCGACCGCGCTTTCGGCAAGATCCGGCGGCGGCCGATGGAGATCGCCTGGAAGGCGGAAACCGCGCTCAAGGGCGGATACCCGCACTTCATGCTGAAGGAAATCTACGAGCAGCAGCAGACGATCGCGGCCGAAGTCGGCGGACGCGACGAGGCCCTCGACGATGTCAGGGTCCCGCGCGACGTCGAGCGAATCGTGGTCGTCGCCTGCGGCACCGCCTGGCACGCCGGCCTCGTCGGCAAAGTCGCGATCGAAGAGCTGGCGCGGCTTCCGGTCGACGTGGGGATGGCGAGTGAGCTGCGCTACGGAGACGCGCCCTTCGGTCCCGAGACGCTCACCGTGGCGGTTTCGCAGTCGGGCGAAACGGCCGATACCCTGGCCGCGGTGCGGATCGCGCAGGAAGCCGGGTCGAAAGTGCTGGCCGTGACGAACGTCAAGGGAAGCACGCTCTCCCGGGAAGCCGACCAGGTGCTCTACATGCGCGCGGGCCTCGAGATCGGCGTGGCCGCGACCAAGACGTACACGTCCCAGGTCATGAGCATGCTCTTCCTGGCCGCCCACCTGGGGCGGCGCCGGGGGGCTCTGGCGGCCGACCGCTTCCAGGCGCTTGTGCGAGAGGCACGGCGCCTGCCGGGCCTGGTCGAGCGGGTGCTCGAGGACACGGCGGAAATCCGGAAATGCGCCCGGAAATTCTCCCGCGGATACGACTTCATGTATATCGGGCGCCGGTACAACCTGGCGACGGCGTTCGAGGGAGCGCTGAAGATGAAGGAGATCTCGTACCTCCATGCCGAAGGCTACGGCGCGGGCGAAATGAAGCACGGCCCGCTGGCCCTGGTGGACGATTCGATGACCTGCGTCGCCATCGCCCCCCGGGGGCGGGTCACCGAGAAGATGATCTCCAACATCCAGGAAATCCGGGCGCGCAGGGGCCGCGTGATCGCGGTGGCGACCCGCGGCGACCGCTCGGTGCGCGCAGTCGCCGATCACGTGTTCGAGATCCCCTCCTGCGAGGAGATGTTTTCGCCGGTGCTCGCCGTCATCCCGCTCCAGCTGTTCGCGTACTATGCGGCGACGGCCCTGGGACGGGACGTCGACCAGCCCCGCAATCTGGCGAAGTCCGTGACGGTCGAATAGGAGTGAGCGATGAAACCAGTGGTGTTCGCCGCGGCTTCCCTCCTGATCCTGTCCTTCGCCCCTCCTCAGGACAAGCCTGACGAGGAGAGCGCGAAACGGTCCCAGAAGATCGAGCAGGCTGCGGCCTGGCTGGTCGACGAGGACGCGGAAGTTCGGGAGATGGGGCGCAAGAGCATCGTCGAGTTCGGCCGGACCGCGGTTCCCGCCATCGAGAAGAAGCTGGCGGAGCGCCACGCCCTGGAGCTGGCCCAGGTCCTGCGCTCCCTGGACCGCGCCCCCGGCGGACCCGACGCCTGGGTAGCGGAGAAGGAGCTCCGCGACCTCGAAGCGGACGAACAGTACAAGAAGGAGGCCGAGCGCCTCTCGAAGGACGCCATCGAGAAGCTTATGTACGTGAAGTACCAGGAGGCGATGGCGCATGTCCGGCACAAGAACTACGAGCGGGCCTTCGAGATGGCCAACGGGCTGATCGCGCTCGACTCCCGGTCGAAGCATTTCGACGACTACAAGCGCCTGCGCCGGCACTGCGAGAACATGATCACGCAGACGACGCTGATCGAGGCGAAGATTCTCCAGCCCAAGGTCTGGTACGTGGAGGGCGAGCCGGTCGAGCTGTCGGTCCGCATGAAGAACCTATACCGGGCGGGCATGACCCTCACTTGGGAGAAGGGCACCGAAAAGGATCCGGGCGGGGGCCTCCTGCTTCTGGACGTGGACGTCACGATGAAGGAGATGGGCGGGGCCTCGAGCTCCGACCAGCGTCACCAGGATCTGCGTTTCGAGGAGGAGGTGCCGATCGCCCCCGGGGCGCAGTGGGAGAGGAAATTCACGCTGGACACTTCGACGGCCATCCCCGACGTCAAGCAGATCCGCATCGTCACGGTCGGCGGCTGGAGCCAGCCCGCCAAGATCGCA
>DATGFI010000282.1:0-5134 GCA_035309205.1 Planctomycetota bacterium
GAAGGGGACCCCCATGAACCTCGGCCTGACCCACTTCCTGGGGTCGCTGTCCTTCCTTCCGCAGGAGCGTCCGACGCCTGACGTGCGGGACGAGCATTACGGCCCGCACGAACGTCAGGTCCTGGACTTATGGAGGGCGAAGTCCGATGCGCCCACTCCGCTCGTCGTCTTCATTCACAGTGGCGGGTTCCTGGTGGGAAGCAAGGACTACGCCAAGGCGGGCCTCCTCCAGGGCTGCCTCGCATCCGGCATTTCCTTCGCGGCGATCAACTACCGCTATTCGTCGCAGGCGCCGTTTCCGGCCCCGTTTCGCGATGCCGCCCGCGCCGTTCAGCACCTTCGGTCCAGCGGCGGAGCAACCGGCCCTCCTCCAACCCGCTCCCAATTGCACATAACGCGCTGCGCGACGGCGGCTCAATGGGGCAGTCGCCAGGGGAGTTCTGAGATGCAACAGGAGCGTCCGATTCTGCTGATCGAGGACGACCCGGACGCGGCGGATCTTCTGGGCTTGGCATTGAAGAAGGCGGGACTCCGGCGGCCGCTGCGGGTTCTGGCCGACGGCGACGAAGCAATCGCCTATCTGTCCGGCGCGCCGCCCTTCGAGAACCGCAAGGAAAATCCTCCGCCCTGTCTTCTCCTCCTCGACGTCAAATTGCCCCGCAAGTCCGGTCTTGAAGTACTCACCTGGCTAAGGTCGCGGTTCAACACGCGGCCGCTGCCGGTGGTAATGCTCACGTCCTCGATGGCTTCAAAGGACATCGAGGAGGCGCTGCGCCTGGGCATTCGGGCCTACTGCATCAAGCCGTCGGACTTCAACGACTTGAAGAAGCTGGCCCGCATGATCCGCAGCCGAGTCGAGTCCAAGGAGGCCGATTCGGCAGAGATCGGGCCTGCGGAGGGCCCCGAAAGCCCCCCGCAAAAGCGACCCTCGAGCTCCCTTCCCACCGCACCCTGAACGCTGCCCGTCCATCGGGGCCGGGATCCCGCCACGTCGACGCCCAGGACATTCCCGCCGACAGGAGACTCTCGGGCGCGCCGAATCGTTCCACCCCGGCTATAATCCCAGTGGTGAAACCCCTTCGCCGAATGCGAGCCCTCCTGCTCCCGCTGACAGCTGCTCTTCTGGCCTTCGCGGCGGGTGAAGCCCCGGCGCGTCAGGATCCCGCCAAGAAGCCGAGCGATCTCCAGAAGGCTCAGTCGGCGCTGGAACAGAGCGCCGTGCAGGCCGCGCAGGCGATGCTCAAGGTCTTCAAGGACGACCGAGTCGCCATGGTCGATCTCCGCCCATCAATGGACAATCCTGCCGCCGCTGCCGCCACCCCTCCGCTCCAGAGCTTTCTCCTCCAGGTGTTCCTTCGGGAAGGAGTGGTGGTTTTTCCCTACGAGGAGGACCACAAGATCGAGGTGAAGTACAAAGAGGGGAAGCTTCCGAAAGGACCTCTTTTGGCCGCCGATGATCTCAAATCCCTCGGGGAGAGAAAGGTCAAGTACGCTCTCGTTCCCTCGCTGGTGGTCAAAGATTCCGGCAGCACGGTGACGCTCGACGCCTACGATCTCGAAAAGGTCCAGGTCGCTCTCCAGACTGGAGTGGGGCTGATTCCCACCAAGAAATTCCCGCTGGCAGATCTTTGCAGCACCGAGATCCTGCCTCCCCTCAACCTGAAGATCATCTCCTTCGCCGTGTCGCATTTCGGCCAGCAGGTCGACCGCGGAGAGTGCTGGGACGTACCGGCGAACCCCATCCGAGCCAACGGCGGCCGGGTCGATGGCTACAAGTTCGGCAAGGAGATCAAGTGGGAGGAGGGCCGCGCCGGGGACGTCATTACGTTCGGCACGAGCGGCGAGACCGGCGGCCACGTCGTCGTCCTGCTTCGCTGGACCAGGAACAAGGGCGACGCCACGATCCTGCATCAGAACGTCAACGGCGTGCGCAAGGTGATGTTCGGCAATCTGGGCAGCGTCGAGGCGAACAAGGCCGGACAGAAGTTCGCGCTCTGGCGTCCACAGAAGTGAATCGGCTCTGCACGTTCCTCCGGAATTGACTCTTCGGAAGCGGCCCGCTTGAAAACCCCAGAGCATTGGGTTATCAGCACTCTCTGCAACTTCCATCTTCGCCGTCGTCCCCTGGACGAATGCTTCGAATCGACCCGTTGATCCGATCCTGGGGGCGCTCGACGGCCTTGAACGATTAGCCGTAACCTCCTCGTCCAGATCCTTTTCACTTTTCACAGGGAGGGCGCCCTCCCCCCAGCATCCCCGTCAGACGCAGATGTCGTCGCGTACTGAGCCAACGGGGCTCAAGGCAATGCATCAGGAGGAATAGGAGATGGACATCGTCACCTTTGCAGCTCTCTTCATTCTGGGTGTGGTATGCGCCTCAAACCTCATCATCGCCAGGAAACCGGACGCCAAGGAGCTGGTTGCCAAGGTCGCCCCCTACCAAGGCTGGATTGGCGCGGTGAGCGCCCTCTGGGGTGCCTGGTGGCTCGTCAACTGGGTCCTACACGTCGGGATCATGATGAAGCTCCCGATCATCGGCATCACCTGGCTGGCCGACTCTCTGCTGCTCCTGGGGCTGGGAATCCTCTGCGGCATCGGGATTCTCAAGATGTTCATCAAGGCTCCGGCCGCTACTGAAAAGTTCGACCAGACCGTGACCAAGCTCGCCCCCTTCCAGGGAACCCTGGGACTCGCAGGGATCGGGGTCTCCCTCTGGACCATTCTTGATTTGTATGTTCTTCACCTTTAAAACGCTCCTCATCGAGCTCCAAAGCAGCTCGATGTGATCACCGACCGGATCGAGGGGAGGTTCTGTCGACGGGCGGACCTCCCCTTCCCTAGGGGACCCACTCCGGAAGCGGGACCGTGTCCCAGCGGACAGACTCATCAAAAAGATCGCGGGCCGAGCAGGCCCAGACCACGACCTGCTTCTCCCGCAAGAATTCGGGCTTCCGCCTCAGAATCTGTCGGGCCGCCGTCGCTCCCCCGCCGTTCAGGGCCAGGACTTGAACCCGCACTCCGAGCCGGAGCATGAGCTGATCGCCCAGACCGCCGTGCTCCCCCCATTCCAGCTCCTTGCGGCTGTAGATGTTGGCGAAGCTGTCTCCCAGGACAAGCACCGGGGCCACCTCGCCCGGTGGCGCTGGGACTTGCGCCACCTCCACTGTCTGCGGCAGGAACAGGGTACCCGACGGGATCCCGTCCATCATCCGTAGGAGGTCGCCTCCGTTGGTCACCCTGACCTTCCGTGACAAAACCGGCTCCCGAGCAGGTCCGACCAGGGGTCGGAGGTGATCGGCGATCCGGTCTGCCGCGACCTGAAGCCCCAGCGGACTCCAGTGGGTGTCCAGTCTTAGAAAGATCTCTCCTTCCGACTTCGCCCCCCAGAGGTCGTCGGTCACATCGAGAACGTCCACACCCGCCGTCCGGAGCTTCGCCTTGAACGGCTCGCGGTCGCGGTTCCACGCCGGGCCGGCGGGCGCCGGATAGCCCGCCCATACCTTCTCGGGATAGAGGAAGGGCTTCACCGGCAGGGGGATGAAGACGAGACGGATGCCGCGGGCCTGAAGTTGCCGATGGTAGTCCACGATTGCCCGGACGGGATCCGATGCCGCGTTCTCGTCAAGGCCGTCCCCCGTTCCTCGCCTGTGGCGCATCTGCCGGGAGAGGAATCCGGGCCCCGAAGCCATCTCCACTTCCTTGCGGAAGAACAGGAATCCGTCCCGCCCTACGAATACCTTCTCGTTGCCTTGACCCACCGCATGCATCACGACCGACTGATAGCGCTTCCGGACGCGCGCCGCAAGATCCGAATCTCGGGCGAGAGCCTCCTCACATTCCTTCAACGAAGCGTGCGTCGGTAGCTGCCGGAAGAGTGACAGGACACTCCAGCGGCCCGTCCGTCGCAGCTCGGTGACGAGCTGGTGCGCCGGAGGGATGATGATCAGGACCGTAAAAACGACGCTCATCGAGGCCGCGGTCCTTCGGCCGATGACCGCGTCCCTCATGACCGGAGTCGGTTCGTATCCGTTCATCAGAATTGGAAATAAAGGAACGGGTTGAAGCTCTGCCCGCTCAGGGCCACGACCGACCAGGCGAAGAGCCCCAGCGCAAGAAAGGCCCGCCAGGGGGTCACGCGCTTGGAAAGATCCCAGGTCTGCACGCCCAGAAAGGCGACGGTGGCGGCGACGGCGAGCGCGATGACATGATCGACGGAGTAGAGCGTGGCCCGCACGAGAACGGACGTCGCGGAGGGGGCTCCCAGTCCGAAGAGCGACCGGCCGTAGCCGAGCGCGGACGGGAGGTCCGGCGCGCGGAAGAAGCCCCACGCCAAGTTGATGATCAGAAAGGTCAGCAGGACCCGAAGCGCCGCCGGCGCCTTCGTGTAGAAGCTGGTCTTTCCCATCAAGCGCTCCACCGCGAGCCAGCCCCCGTGGATGGCTCCCCACACCAGGAAGTTCCACGACGCCCCGTGCCAGAAGCCGCCCAGCAACATCACCAGGAAGAGGTTGGCGTACGTGCGGGCCTCGCCCCTTCGATTGCCGCCGAGGGGGATGTAGAGATAGTCGCGGAGCCACGTCGAGAGGGAGATATGCCAACGTCTCCAGAATTCGGTGATGCTCTGCGACTTGTAGGGAGAATCGAAGTTCTTCGCGAACTCGAAGCCGAACATCAGGCCCAGCCCGATGGCCATGTCCGAATATCCCGAGAAGTCGAAGTAGATCTGAAAGGCGTAGCCGATGACCCCGGTCCACGCGTCGATCGCATGAAGCGAGCCCGCCTCGAACGCGGCATCGGCCACTTCCCCGACGGGGTTGGCCAGGAGCACTTTCTTTGCCAGGCCCAGGGCGAAGAAGAAAACGCCGCGGCCAAACTTCTCGATCGTATGGTCACGCTCATGAAGCTGACGTTCGAGGTCCTGGTAACGGATGATGGGACCGGCGACCAGGTGAGGGAACTGGGTGATATAGCATGCGAACGCGTTCAACGCCCGCACCTCGCGCCGAAGCCTGGCGCCCATGGTCCTTGCCGGGGCGCCGGCCTCTTCCACCCAGACGCTCGCCGGCTTGGCGCGGCCGTGATAGATGTCCAGCACGTAGCTGATGGATTCGAAAGTGTAGAAGGAAATCCCCGC
>DATGFI010000283.1:0-2360 GCA_035309205.1 Planctomycetota bacterium
GCACCGCGCGGCCTCGGGGTCCCAGGGTCACTTTCACCGCGCGGGCGAGCTGCTTGACGCCGCGGCGGATGGCCTCGCGGGCTTCCTGGTCGAACACGATTCTTTTCGCAGTCATGATTTCTCCTGGGGGTTCTCCCTCACTGTCCAATCACCGCAAGAATCTCGCTTTCGTTCACGATGAGGTAGTCCTTCCCGTCCACTTTGACTTCGCTTCCGGCATAACCGCCGAAAAGAACCTTGTCCCCCTTCTTCACCTCGAGGGCTTTCACCTCGCCGCTTTCGAGGATTCTACCCGTGCCGACGGCGATGACCATCCCCCGCATGGGCTTCTCCTTGGCCGAGTCGGGAATGATGATGCCCCCCGTGCTATGGGATTCAGCTTCCATGCGCTCCACGACGACCTTTTCGTGCAATGGGGTAATCGAGGCCATGATGATTCCTCCTTTATGATTCAAATCGCTTTCCGGGGACCTTCAAGATAGCCGCGGGTTCCGCGGGCCCGCGGGAAGTGCGGCTTCAGGGGATCCTCCGTTCCCAGGCGAGCCGTTCGGGTTAGATCCAGCTCCGACAGACGGGAGGCGAGGCCGTCGAACCACGGCTCAAAGAGCTCCCCGCCCGGTGGCCGCATGAGAAGTTTTCCGTCAGGTTGCACGATTTCGAACGCTTCCGCCACACAGCCCAGCGGGACGACCACCCAGTCGCGATGAAGCTGCAGCTGGTCGGTGACGTGGTAGATCCGCTCGACATCCTTCTCCGAGAGCAGGTCCATCCCGTTGTGATAGTGTCCAGCCATACCGATGCGGATAGCGCAATTGCCGTGCCACTGCGGCTCCAGGAGAGCTTGCCCGAAGTGTGCCGATTCAGGGAGGCGCGAAGGAGGGCGCGGGGCTTCCGGGACCACCGCCGAGCGGCGGCGATCCCGGAAACTACAGCGGATGCCGTACGGCCTACTTCAATTCGGGGAGAGGAGAGGCGCCCACCAACGAGGGCTTCTCGACGGCCGGCTTCGGATCCGCCGTGCCCGCAGGCGCCAGCTGCGAAAGAACGACGGGAGCCGCCGCGACAGGCGTCGCGACGGCCGGGACTTCGACGGTCGCTTTCTTTTCTTCGATCTGGTCCTTCTCCGTAACCGGGGATTCGGTCACAAACCTTCGCCGGAATCGTTGAGCCCCTCCGTAAAGGGCGAGCGCGTGTTTCGACCGTGCATGGGTGGCTGAAGAGCAAACGTCCGGCCATCCCGCCGGTCTTGACGGGGCGGCGAAAGATGCCTCAATTTGATTCCCTACGACTCAATATGAGTTCACCCGAGCTGGGATAGGTTCAGGTTTCGATTACCGGGCCGAGGCGCTCAAACGAACCGATCAGCTGCCCGGCGAGCGTCCTCGAAAACTTGCCCAGGTCGCCAAGGTAGAGGACGAACCGCGAAGAGCGTGGCGCGCAGTCCGGATATGCGCCGAGTCACGGGACGGTAAAGAAACCAACGCGGAAATCGAGTCCATGCTGCTCGTCAGCGGAGAGAGGCGCACCGGAACGGAGCGCGTCGCGCGTTACGTCCACGACCACTCGGCGCCATCAGGGGGCCCATTCGTCGCGGCGAATTGCGGCACCATCCGCGAAACCCTTCTGGAAAGGGGAATTGTTCGGACAGGCCCGAAGATCGAATTCGCCCCCGCTCCAGCTCAACCTGAGGTCCTTCTCCCAACTCCGGGGCCCACAAGTCGACGCGTGGCCGGCTCTGCCCGGCTCCTGCCCCTCCCTCCCGGGCAGGCTCTACAATCCGTAGGTCCCAGGCCCCTCCGCCTTGGCACGAGTCTTGCTCTCTATGGCCGACATGCGCGTCGGACATTGACGGGACATGGCGTATAGAATCCTGGTCGCCCTGGACGGTTTCACCCCGTCTGAGGCGGTCCTCGCCGATATCGAGCTGATCGCCAGGAGCGGGGCCGCGGTCCATCTCCTCCGGGTGGTTCCTCCAGGCGTGAATGCGACCTCCGCGGAGCTGAGAGCCGGTCACGCGCACGCGCTTTCGTACCTTGCCGGCCTCCGCGAACGATTTCCAGAGATGCGAGGACTGGATTTCATCCGCACGGGGGATCCGGCGGATGCCGTGATTCAGGCGGCGCAAGAATTCGACATCCACCTGATCGCCCTGGCCACCTGCCTGTGCGCGGTCCCGTCAGAAGGATTCCTCGGGAGCACGGCACAGGCCGTCGTGCGAAGGGCGCCTGTCGCAGTGCTCCTCCGAGGCCCCTCCGCCCTTCCGTCCCGCAATCCGCTTCCTCGAATCCTGGTCCCCCTGGATGGTTCCGACGATGCGCTCTCGATTCTCGCGACCGTCCAGAAACTGGCGCTCCGGGTCA
>DATGFI010000284.1:0-7798 GCA_035309205.1 Planctomycetota bacterium
TACGGGACACGAGCCGCGCGCGGGCTTCTGGGGAACCCGGCCGTTGAACGATGCCTTGCAGTACGGGCACAGGACACGGACCGTCGCGGGCTTCGCCGCCCCCACGCTCGGCGCCGCCGGCTCGGAGCGATTCGCCATCACGGGGGAGGGCGTCGGGTTCTTGACCGGCGTAATGGGACCCGGCGCCGGCGCGCCGCTCTCCTGGCCCTTCATGGCCGTGGTGCAGCGCTGGCAGTAGAACGGATTGGTTCCCGCCTGACTTTCGTCAATCAGGACCTTGAGGCCGCATTTCTGGCAGAGGCGGATGGGCATGGCCTAGGCACCACCCCACAGGAAGGCGAGAACGGCGATGCCCACGCCGCCCAGATAGACCACGGTCCCGAAGGCCAGGGAGGCGATCCCCTTGGGCTTCTCCGTCAGCGAGAGGAGGAGCAGGATGAGCCCGACGACCGCCTGAACTCCGGCGACGATGCCGAAGACCATGACCGTCGCGGGATCCTTGTGGGCCTTCGCCCCGAAGAGCGCGATCGCAAGCGACGAGAGGAGCAGGAGGCCGTTCAGGAGGAGCACCCTGGCAATGCGGCCGCCGCGGAGCACCTGGCGGGCCTCGTCGGCGCCGGTGATGATGAACCAGAGGCCCAAGAGGAAACCCCAGGCCGCGCCCGCCAGCAGGAGGGCATCGGTCGGGTAGTCCATCCCGACGAAGAGGAGCGGGAGACCCGGCGAGTACGCCGTTCCCAGATCCGCGCGCCCGTGGAACATCGCCCGCGTGGCAAACAGGTAGAGCGACAGGGCGCCCGCCAGCATCAGGAGCCCGCCGAAGATGCGCTTCATGCGGGAATCAGTCTAAGCCACATAATTGCTTAATTCAACTAATTAGATTGGACTTGGATTGGACTCTGGATGGGACGCGGCCGGTGATTCCGACGCCTTCAAGCCAAACGGGGAGGAATGAAGCCCGGGAAACGCCCCCTGGCGCGACGAAGGCCCGAACAGTTGCGAAGCCCCGGGGAAGGTCCTACAATGCGCCGGGAATTTCTGCCCGTTCGACGGGCGGTAGCCGTCTCCGCACCGGGCTCGGGCGTCCTCCTGGGGCTGCGGCTCACTCAAGAAGGCCTTTCATGCAAAGTTCCGAGACGATCCCTGGCGCCTCCTCCCCCGGGTTCCAGGACGGGAAGTCCGTCGCCATCCGAGGCGGGTCCCCGAATCCAGCCGAGTCCCGTCGTGTCCGCTGAACCCGGCTTGGCGGAGTCCGCGGCGCCCGAGCTGCCGGACTGGCGAGTCTGCGTCGCTCTGGCGGCCGGCGTCCGCGGCGTGGCAGCCCTCGTCGTTCCGGTGCTGCCGGAGGAAGCCTATCACTGGCTCTACACCAAGCATCTGGACTTCGGCTATTACGATCATCCGCCCATGATCGCCTGGCTGATCGCCCTGGGGACTTCGGTTCTGGGCGACGATCGCGTAGGCATCCGGCTGTTTCCCTGGCTTTGTTCAATCGGCACGAGCATTGCCGCGGCCACCACCGCACGCCGCCTCTACGGAGACCGGGCGGCGTTCTGGACGGCGCTCATCCTGGCCCTGCAGCCGGTGACGTTTCTGGGGTCGACGTTCGGGTTTCCGGACGCGGCGCTTCTCCTCTTCTGGAGCCTGGGACTGGCGCTCGTCGTCCGGGCCCTCGAGTCGAGGAGGGGGGCCTGGTGGATCGCGGCGGGAGCGGCGCTGGGCGCCGGAATGCTCTCGAAATACACGGCCGTCTTCCTGGGCGTGTCGCTCACGATCTACCTGCTCGCCACGCCCAAAGATCGGATCTGGCTGAAGTCGCCCTGGCCCTACCTCGGAGCCGTGACCGCGCTCATCGTCTTCTCTCCCGTCCTGGCATGGAATGCCTCGCACCACTGGGCGTCGCTGCGGTTCCAGAGCGTGGGCCGGCTGGAAGAGGGGGGGCGTTCGCCCGGGGCGATCTCTGCACTCGCCTACCTCGGACTCCAGGCCGGGAGCATCATGCCGCTCACGATTCCCGCCGCGGTGGCCGCGGTCGTGGCGGCGTTCAAGTCCGGCACCGCCGACCGCCGCTTTCTCCTTTGCCTCTCGCTGCCCCTTCTGGCGTTCTTCTTCTGCGTCGGCATCACGCGTTCGACCCATGCCTTCTGGCCGCTGCCGGCCTGGCTGGCGGTCTCGATCCTGACCGCCGACCACCTGGCCCGGGGACAGGGGAGGCTCGTGACCTTCTACCGGAACCACTGGAGGAAGCTGGCGGCGTTTTCTCTGGTGGCGGCGGGGCTGGGTCTTGCGCACTGCGTCAGGCCATTCCCTTTCATCCCGGCAATCCGGAGCCTCCGGGGCTGGGACGAGATCGCTGCGCGGGCGTCGCGCCTCCGCTCGACGCTGCCGGCAGACAGCTTCTACCTCGGCATCGGCCGTCGCTACCTGTGTCCGGCCCAGCTGGCCTATCACCTCCCCACCCCGAAGGAAGTCCACTCGAAGAATCTCTTGGGAGAAGAGGGCCTCCAGTTCACCTATTGGGCGGATCCGAAGGCCCTCGAGGGGCACGACGCGGTCATCGTCGCCGAGGCCGATTGGTCCCCTCCCATACTCGAGAATTTGCTGCGCCGCCATTTCCACCGCGTCGACCTGGACGACGCTCCTCTGGTCGTGGACGGCTCCGGCCCCCGGCGGGGAATCAAAGAGGAACGCTACCTTTTCTATGTCGGGCATGAGTACGATCCGGCCGGGCGACCCTGACGCCGACCTGGGCGCGGCCGCGGACGTCGCCGGGGCCGCGAAGACCGTGACGGTGGTGGTGCCCACGTTCAATGAGGCCCAGAATCTACCCGAGCTCGTGAGACGCATCTGCGCGTCGGTGCCGGAGGTCACGGTGCTCGTCGTGGACGACGACTCGAAAGTCGGCACCGCGGATGTCGCCCGCGAGCTCGCGAAGACCCTGCCCGTCCGGATCATCGAGCGGCGGGGCGAGAAGGGGCTCTCCACGGCAGTGCTTCGCGGACTGGCGGAGGCGCGCACGGATCTCTGCGTCGTCATGGATGCGGACCTCAGCCATCCCCCCGAATCGATTCCGCGGATGGTGAAGGCGGTGCGGGAGGGCGCGGAGATCGTCGTGGGCAGCCGCTACGTGCGGGGAGGGGACATCGAAGACTGGCCGCTCTTCCGACGCCTGACCTCGTGGGCGGGGACGCTTCTGGCCCGCCCGCTCACGACGGTCCAGGATCCCATGGCCGGCTTCTTCTGTCTGCGGCGCCGCCTGATCGACGGGGTCGCTCTCAAGCCGCGCGGCTTTAAGATCCTCCTGGAGATCCTGGCCCGGACGGGAACGCGCAAGACGGCGGAGATTCCGATCCGCTTCGAGGACCGCTCGAAGGGCGCCAGCAAGTTCGGCTCGGCGCAGCGGCGAGAGTACCTGGAGCAGATCCGGGATCTCTATCGGGATCTCAATCCCTGGCCGCTGAAGGCGGTCAAGTTTCTCTGCACCGGGGCGATCGGTGTCTTGCCCAATCTGGCCGTGCTCAACGTGGCCGTGCGCCTGGGCGCCCCCCGCGGAGCCGCGGTCGTGGCGGGCTGGCTCGTGTCGATGACCACGAACTACGTCCTGAACCGGCTGTGGACTTTCCGCGCGGTCAATCTCCCTCTCCTCAGCTCCTACCTGAAATACGGGCTGGGGGTGCTGGGCGGGCTGGGGGTCCAGATGGCCGTGATGAGCGCAGTTCCGCGGTGGAATGTCAACCTGAGCGCGATCCTGGGCATCGCGGCGGGCACTCTGTTCAACTATCTCTCGAGCCAGCTGTGGGCCTTCGCCCGGAAAGAGTCTTCGGGAGCCCCGGGACGCGGCCCCTCCGGGGGCCCCGCCTCCTTCTAGAGAGAACCTTCCAGGCGCCGCTTGAGCTCGATCAGCGGGCGAATCGCGTCGGGCTGGGTCGGCAGGTCCACCTGGACCCGCGAGGCCCCGGGCACCGGGGTCACCGTTCCCTTCAGGCCCGCCTGGTGCAGGGCCTTCCGGACGAGCTCGGGGGGGGAGGCGATGACCACGTCGACCGTCATGACGTCGGTGGTCGGCGCCTTCATCGACTGGCCGGTGTATTCGGCGTAGGCGAGGTTCGTGAGGCGGTCGGCGTCGGCGTTTTGCTCGCGAGGGATCCATTCGAAGCGGACCTTCGGAAGGTCCTCGGCGAGCTCCCGGACCTGGCTGTGCAGAGGGGCCAGGAGCGCCGACTTCACCTTGTACTCCCCCTTCACCTGCTTGATGATCAGATCGCTGTCGCCCCGGATGACGATCTCGTCCTTGACCTTGTGAACGATCAGCCACTCCAGGGCCTTGAGGAGGCCGGTGTACTCGGCGACGTTGTTGGTCGCCTGGGGGGTCTTGGGCGTGCCGGCCAGGCCGTGGCCCTCGTCGATCTTCTTCCCGTCGCGCTTGATCAGGAATCCGTAGGTGGCCACGCCCCCCGGATTGGGTTCGCACAAACCGTCAAAATACGCTTCGATCATGAACTCGAGTCCCCCCTCCTGCGTCCAAGGGCTATGATTTTAGCAGATCGAGGAACTTTTATGACGCGGCAATCTCATTCCCCGGTCGGATTCCTGGCGCTCGGATTCCTCCTCCTGGCGCTGCCGTCCTACGGCGCCTGGACGCAGGAGCGGAAGACCGAGATGCCCCAGGACGAGCAGAAGCTTCTGGAGTACGCCCAAAACCACATGAACAACGGAGCGTGGAAGGAGGCGGAGCGCGCCTTCAAGGCCTATCTCGGCACATTTCCGGACGGCAAGAGCGCCGAGCAGGCCACGGTCCAGATCGCGAACCTCCACCACTGGTACAGCAATCAGTACGCGACCTCTCGGGACTGGTACCTCAAGGCCTGCGAGAACTTTCCCAAGAGCCCCAACTACTGGAGCTACCGGCTGCAGGCCGCGCAGACCTGGCAGTACCAGAACCTGAAGGAGAAGGCGCTCGAGGAGTTCCGCAAGATCGCCAAGGAGGCGCCCGACGCCCAGGTCCGAACGAACGCCATCCAGCAGGCCTGGAATGTCGAGGGCAAGTACTTCTACATGTACGTCAACCAGTCGTTCACGGCCGGGCAGGAGCCGTTCGTCCAGGTTCAGCTCGCGAAGATCGACAAGATCGTCTTCCGCGCGGAGCACATCAGGTTCGAGGCCATCCTCGAGCACCTGGGCAAATCCGGCACGGCGAACCTCCACGACGCCATCGACAAGGTCGGCAAGGAAGGGCGCCGGGAGCTCCAGGAGTGGACCCGGACCTATACCTACGAGAAGAACAACTACTGGAAGAACGAGCAGGTCCGGGTGCCCTCGACCCAGAGCGGCGTCTATGTCGTCCAGGGCGAGCACGACGGCGTCGTCATGAGCGTGACGCTGTTCGTCTCCCAGTACGGCCTGATCACGAAGTCCTCCGCGGGGAAGCTCCTGTGCTTCGCGCAGGAGCGCTCGACGTCCAAGCCGGTCGAGGGGATGACGATCCGGACGCTGGCGGCCCAGCACCCGCTCGAGGGAACGACGGACGCGAGCGGGATCTACGTCGGCGAAGGCTTTCAGGGAGGCGTCGTCATCGGGGTGAAGGGCACGGAGCTCGTCACCACGGAATCGGGCTACGGCGGCGTGCAGGGCGAGCATCCGCTCCTCTACGTGACGACCGATCGGCCCATCTACCGTCCCAACCACACGGTGCAGTTCCGCGTGGTGCACCGCAGCGAACTGGGCCAGAAGCTCCTGGTCCAGCCGGGGGCCCGGTTCATCGTCGAGATCCGCGACCCCAAGGGCAACAAGGTCTACGAGAAGCCCCACACAGTGGGCGAGTTCGGGTCGACTTCGGGGGAGCTCGTGCTCGGGGACGAGCCGCCCCTGGGCGAATACACGATCCTCACCCGCGGCGAGAAGGACGACCCGAATTTCCACCAGTGGAACTGGCAGTGGATGGGACGCTGGGGCCACGACGCCTGGAACGGGGTGCGCTTCCGCGTGGATGAGTACCGCAAGCCCGAGTACAAGGTCGACGTCGGCTTCAGGAAGAAAACGGTCCTCCAGGGTGAGGACGTCGAAGCGACGGTGGACTCGCGCTACTACTTCGGCTCGCCGGTCGCCGACGCCGAGGTCGCCTACACCGTGACGCGCCGGGGCTACTGGTACTCCTGGCGCTGCTGGGACTTCTACTACGACTGGTACGTCGAGGACGACGGCGACGGCGGCGACCTCTACGAGGGAAAGCGCGGCTGGCGCGGGCACCGCGGAGCCGCCGACGGGGGCGAGCAGGTCCTCCAGGGGAAAGGGAAGACCAACAAGGACGGGAAGTTCGTCATTCCCTTTACGACCCAGAAGTGGGACCACGACGCCGTCTACGACGTCCATGCGCAGGTGACGGATCTCTCACGCCGGGTGGTTGAAGGGGGCGGGAGCTGCAAGGCGACGCGCGCGGAATTCGGCCTGGCGATGTCGCTCAACAAGTATGTCTACAAGCCCGGCGACAAGGTGAACGTCCGGGTGCGGGCCACGACGGCCGACGACCGGCAGGTCGCCGATCAGAAGATCACGGTCAAGGGCTACGACCGGCGCTGGCTCGAGAACCGCTATCAGGACGCCTTCCTCTTCGAGGGCTCGTCGAGGACCGACGCCCAGGGCATCGCGGAGTTCACTTTCACGCCGGAGCGGGAGGGCGGCTATCTCTGGCTGGTGGCCGAAGCCGAGGATCGCAAGGGAAATCGGGTCACGACGGAGCAGTGGGTCTGGCTCTGCGGCGATTCCTGGTACGGCGACAACGTGAACCTGAACGGCCTGGACCTGATCCTGGACCGGAAGACCTACGAGGTCGGAGACACGGCCCACGTCCTGGTCACGAGCCAGTTCAAGAACATCACCTTCCTCTTCACGGTCGAGGGCAAGGAGATCCATCAGCACCAGGTGGTGACGCTCAAGGGCCACACGAAGATGATCGACGTCAACATCGACCAGTCCTGTTTCGCGCCGAACGTCTACCTCAGCATCACCGCGATCAAGGAGGACGCCTTCATCCAGAAGCAGAAGATGATCGTGGTGAACCCGTCGGAGAAGTTCGTCAAGGTCGAACTCCGTCCCGCCCAGAGCCAGGTCCGCCCGCGACAGAAGGCGCGCTACGAGATCGTGACGACCGGCGCCGACGGCAAGCCCGTCGCGGCGGAGGTCGCCTTCGGGATCGTCGATGACGCGATCTACGCGCTGCAGGACGAGTACGCCCAGGACATCCGGAAGTACTTCATCCACCGCCGCGGGATCGAGGTGGCGACCTCGAACTCGCTGCAGTACTACGACTACGGGCGGGCGGACGAGAAGAAGAAGGACGGCGGCGCGAGGAAGGCGGCCTTCGGCGAGATGGATGCCGCCAAGCCCGCCTCGGCGGCGGCTCCGATGGCGAAGTCGGAGAGAGCGGCCAGCGACAAGGAGGGCGGCGAGCCGGCGTATGCCGCGACCGAAATCCGCTCGAAGTTCGCCGACACGATGCTCTGGAAGACCGTGACGACGGACGCCGGGGGCCGCGCGATCGTCGAGGTCGACGTCCCCGACAACCTGACGACCTGGAGGGCGACGGCTCGGGCGATGACGGCCGACTCGCGATTCGGGCAGGAGAGCAACTCTCTCGTCTCGCGGAAGGAGATGATCGTGAGGCTCGAGACGCCGCGCTTCTTCACCCAGAACGACGAGACGATCATCTCGGCGATCGCGCACAACTACCTGGAAGGCCAGAAGAGCGTGAAGATCGAGCTTACGGCCGACGGCATCGAGGTCGAGGGTCCGAAGGAGCTGG
>DATGFI010000285.1:0-4082 GCA_035309205.1 Planctomycetota bacterium
GAGGCACCTCCCCCATGGGTGAACGCGAAACGTCCGTCCGGGCCTACGTGGTCGTCTACGTCATCCTCATCGTCCTCGTGGCGCTGACCACCGGACTCTCGTTTGTCGATCTCTCGCCGTACAGCGCCTCGGTGGCGCTCGCGATCGCCGCGACGAAGGCCGTGCTCGTCATCCTGTACTTCATGCACGTACGCACCTCTTCGAGAGTGGTTCAGGTCGCCGTCGTCGTCGGGTTCTACTGGCTCGCCCTTCTCTTCGCCGGGAGTCTCGGGGACCTCCTGACCCGACCGTGGCTCTCGCCGCTTCTGGGAGGCGGCCCCTGAGGGCGGCGGCCGCCCGGAACAGGAGCCGGGCATCCTGGCAGAGGGTGAGGCGCGGGCGGAGCGGGACACCGGGCCAAGCGCTCAATTCACGGAACCTGGGCCATCGTCGTCGGGCGAAGCAGGGAAAGCCCGCTTGCAACGCCCGGCCCTCTTCGGGTACATATTTCCACTCCTGTTTCCAAAGCGCCCTTGAGCGCAGTGTCGTATAACAGTGGTATATCTGGGCGACCCCATCAGAGGAGATGCAACCATGCTGAGGAGCAGCGCCGCCGTTGCCGTGTTCGCCGTCCTCTTTGCGTGCGCCGCGGGCGCCGAACCCAAGGACCCGGCCGCTGACGAACTCGTCTGCGTCAAGGTCGCCAAGCTGCCCGAGATCGACGGGAAGGCCGGCGACGAGGCCTGGAAGGCCGCAAAGGAAGTCGTCGTCAAGATCGACCAACCCGACGAGGAAATGCCGAAGAAGACCATATCCATCAAGGCCGTCCACGACGGCACCTCGATCTGCATGCTGTTCGTCTGGGCCGACGCCGACAAGAACGACCAGCACTCGCCCCTCAATTGGAAGGGCACGGCCTACGAGGCCGACGACGACAAGGTCGAGGATGCCTGCACGGTCGGCTTCGAGATGGAAGGCAAGTTCGACAGCGACATGAAGGCGGGCATCGAGTCGAAGTGGGACGTCTGGGAGTGGGGCGCGGCCAGGACCAATTCCACGGGTTTCGCGGTCGACCGGACGCACATCTATTCGAAGACCGCGCCGACCCCGCCGCTCAAGGCCCGCCGTCTGACGACCCGGGACGGCGGTCAGATCTATTTCTCGCGCCCGATCGACGAGGGCACGCCCTGCTACACGAAGATCGAGATCCCCGAGAACAAGGTGAAGGATTTCATGCTCCAGTACCCGCCCCAGAAGCCCTCGGGGTCCGCGGCCGACGTGGAGGCCAAGGGGGAATGGGCGGACGGGAAATGGACCCTCGAATTCAAGCGCAAGCTCAACACCGGGCACAAGGACGACACCGTCTTCGTCGTGGGGAAGAGCCTCCACTTCGCGGTGGCGACCTTCGACAAGAGTGAGAAGGGCGATCACGACGTCTCGAAGCCCATTCTTCTCAAGATCCAGTAGCGGGCGGGCAGGGTCCCCGGTTCCGGGACCCGGACCTGGGGATTGGTGGAGGGTATGGCTTCATGATCCTCCTGTTGATCCTGGGGCTCCTGGGGGGCGCGCGGGGTGACGACACCTACACCCTCACCCTGGCGTTCCAGCGCATGCACTGCGACGAGTGCAAGCGGGAGGCCGAGGCCACCGTCAAGCGGCTCCCCGGCTTCGTGGCAGTGACCTTTGCCGGGACGACCGCCGTCGTCCTCCTCGCCGAAAAGTCTCCGGTCCCCTCCGTCGTCGGGCTCCCGAAGGACATGGGCTACCGCGGCTCCCACCTCGCGATCCAGGGGACCGTCAGCTGCACGGGCGACAAGGCGACGCTCGTGGCGAAGGGCAGCGGGGCGACGCTCCAGCTGGCCGGAGACAAGCTGGCCGAGCTGAGGAAGAAGCTCGGCGGCAAGAACCGCTTCCAGGTGACCGGCGCCCTTTCGGGCAAGTCGCTCCAGCTCGAGTCCTTCCAGCCTGCGGAGTGGAAGGACTAGGTCCCCCTAAACCGTCGGCGCCGGCGCCGGAGGCGGCTGGGCCATCATCTTCTCCATTGCTTCTTTGGAGCGTTTGGCCATCTCCTTGGGCGTCACGTCCTCGATGTGCGTGGCCAGCATCCAGGCATGGCCGAAGGGATCCTTCAGAACTCCCATGCGGTCGCCGTAGAACATGTCCTGCACGGGGACGGACTGGGTCGCGCCGGCCGCCAAGGCCCGGGCGAAAGCGGCGTCGACGTCCTTCACGTAGATCATAAGGGTCAACGTCGTCCCGTTGAGCGTGGTGGGCGCCACCACACCGCCGCCCCCGCCCCCGGGGTATTCGTCGGCCAGCATGAAGAGGGACGGCCCGATCTGGAGCTCGGCGTGGCCGATCGCTCCGTTGGGTCCGAGCATCCGCATGCGCTCCTTCGCGCCGAACGCTTTCTTGTAGAATTCGAGGGCCTCGGCCCCGCCTCGGACGGTCAGGTGCGGCGTCAGGACCGGGTAGTTCTTCGGAATCGCGTCGACTTTCTTCTTCTTCGTCTTCGTGTTCTTCGCTTTGGCGGGCTTCTTCTTCATGGCGGTCTCCAACTCTCTCTTTACCTGAGGTTCATAAAAGCGGACCTAGCGGCGGCGGAAACGGCCCGTGCGGCGCAGGAGGCGCCCCCGCCGGAGCTTGGGCAACGCCGAGGATTTCGCCTGTTCTTCCTGCGCATAGCCTTCGGGCGAGCCGCCCTGGGCGATCGCCTCCAGGTCGCGCACGAGCTCGGTGGGGGTCTGGTACCGGTCCTCGCGGGCCTTCTGCATCATCTTGACGATCACCCAATCCACGGAGCCGCTGACCAGAGGATTCTTCACCCTGGGCGGCGTGACGGGCTCCGTCAGATGTTTCGAGATCACGTCGGCCGCGCTCTGTCCCACGAAGGGGACTTCGCCGGCGACCATGTGGTAGAAGCTCGCTCCGAGCGAGTAGATGTCCGCCCGCGTGTCGACGTTCTGCTCGCCGCGGGCCTGCTCGGGGGCAATGTAATAGGGCGTTCCCATCGAGGCGCCCGGGCGCGTGCCCGAGGCGTCGCCGTCGTCCTTGGTCGGCAGCTTCGCCAGGCCCAGGTCGCAGAGCTTCGCCACGCCCTCGCGGGTCAGCATGATGTTGTCGGGCTTGATGTCGCGGTGGATGATGCCATGGTTGAAGGCGTGCTGGAGGGCGCGCGAGATCTGGGTGACGATGTTGAGCGCTCGCTTTTCGTCGAGGGCCCCGCCACGCTTGAGGAGCTCGCCCACGGTGGGGCCGTCGATGTACTCCATCGCGAAGTAGTGGACGCCGTTCGAGTCGCCGACGTCGATGCCCTGGATGATGTTCGGGTGATTGAGACGGGCAACGGCGCGGGCCTCGCGCAGAAAACGCTCGCGGAACTTGTCGTTCTGGGAGTATTTGGGCGCCAGGCACTTGATCGCTACGATGCGGTCCATCGAGATCTGGAGAGCCTTGTAGATCGAGCCCATCGCGCCCTGACCGATCTTGGTCAGGATCTTGTAGCCATGGATCGAGGTGTGGCCGCCCTTCATGCCCTGGTATTTGAAGATCTCCTTCACCTGGCCCTCGGTGACGTAGCCCTTGGCCAGCATGATCTCGCCCAGCTTCTTGGGGGCGACGCCGAGCTCCTTCATCTTCTCCTGGAGACGAAGGCACTCGTCGACCTTCTCAAGGGTAGTGAACCCCAGCTTGATGGCGATCGCGCCGAAATGGAGATTCTCGTGAGGTTCAGGCATAAGCGAGGCTCAACCCTCGGATTATTTTAAGTGAGGACGGAGGGAACGCAAGGCTTATTGCGGAAAATGGGCTCCCGAAGACGTTTTCGGCCGCTTTCTCGTAAACCAAGGCTCGGACTCCTCTCCAGATCCGGGGGTCTCCGGGGGCCGCGGGTCGACCCCCCTCCGTTGGGGGGGGGGGGCTTGGGGGTCATGGCGACAGTCCGCAATACGCAAGGTCTCGTCCCGGATCCGCTGAATTCGTCTGGCGGCGCTCGCCGCCGCGGGGGGGGCGCCGCCCGCTCCCACCCGCCCTCCCCGCCCCAGGGGGGGAGACTCTCCCGCCTTCCAGGGTGAGCCGCAACTTGCGGCCCGCAGGGTCAGCGG
>DATGFI010000286.1:0-2155 GCA_035309205.1 Planctomycetota bacterium
CCCCCTGGGAGATCACGAAGAAGAGGGCGATATAGACGCCCATCATGCGTCCGAAATCCCACCTGGGGAGGTTGACGCCGACGCCGTAGGCGAAGAGGCAGGCGGCTCCCAGCAGGAGTCCCGTCCACTGCTTGCCCCTGAGCCCCCAGCGGACCAGGGCGTCCCCTCCGACTTCCAGAACCGCCGCCAACGCCAAAATCAGGGCTGCGCGCATCCAGTTCCTCCAGTTTACGTCTCCCCCCCTCGCCGGGCCAATCTCGCGTCGCCAAAGAAAACCTCCCAGGGGCGCGTCCCAACGATCGCCCTGCCCTCCTTCCAATCCAGGGCGGTCGATCAAAGCGCTGGCAGGCTTATCTGCCTTTCCACTCCTTGGGCCGCGGCTGACCTTTTTCACCGTGGGAGATGACGTAGAGAAGGCCGAACAACCCCAGGATGAGCAGCATGGAGATCACGACCGTGCGGAGCCGGCGCCACCGAGTTTCCCAGGGCTTGGGCGGCTGGAGGCGATCCACTCTTCCGGTGACGGTGACGAGGTCCTGATGGTCCAGGTCGGACTTGAAGGCCGTCATCGACCGGAACCTTTCGTCCGGGTTTCGCGCCAAGGCGTGGAGAATGATCTCTTCGAGGACCGGAGAGATCTCCGGACGGATCTTCCGCGGCGCGCGGGGATCGCCGCTGAGCCGGGAATTCATGATGATGGAGGCGTTGTCGCCGGTGAAGGGAAGGGCGTCCGTGACCATCTCGTAGAGGATCACGCCCAGGCTGTAGATGTCGGTCCGTTCATCGCCCGGATGGCCCTGAACCTGTTCGGGGGCCATGTAGTCCGGAGTTCCCATCATGGGGGAGAGCCCGCGGACGTCGATGGCCCGCCCCCCCGGCGCCTTGGCGATGCCGAAATCCATGACCCGGAGCGATCCGTCGTCGCAGATCATGATGTTCTGCGGCTTGAGGTCCCGGTGGACGATTCCCGCCTCATGCACGTATTCGAGCGCATCCGCGAGGCGGCTGGCGATGCGCACCGCGTCGTCGACCGGAAGCGGACTCACCTGCGAGAGCAGCTGGGCCAGCGTCTGCCCTTCGAGGTACTCCATGACGATGTAGGGGCGGCTTTTCCCCTCGACCGGAATGACCCGGAGGATGGACGGATGCTTGAGAAGGGTTCCGATCTCCTCCTCCCGCTCAAATCGGGAGTAAGATCCGGGATCGCTCTCATATCTCATGAAGGGAATCTTGACGGCGACGGTCTGGCCGGTAGATCGATCCAGCGCGCGATAGACTGCGGCCATTCCGCCTTCGTTGATCAGCGACTGGAGCTCGAAGCGGTTGTCCAGCACCGTCCCGACCGACTCCCGGGTCTGCGGGCTTTCGCCTTTCGAGGGGCTGGGGTAGTACGGAATGCCGCGGGAATAGGCCACCCGCTCCACTCGGTCGACTCTGGCGATCTGGATGGAGATGTTATCCTGGCTTCCTCGCCGTTCGGCCAGCTTCACCAGGTGCTGGCAGGCTTCGCCGGGAGAAAGGCGGAGGACGGCATTGAGGATCTCCACCTCCCGGACGCTGCTGTGGAGCCCGTCGGAGCACAGGATGATGAAGTTCCCCGGCGCCACGAAGATCGAAGCCAGATCCACCTTGACGAACGGGTCGTGCCCGAGGCTTCGCGTGAGCTGGTACCGGGACTTGCTCGTCATGGCTTCGGAATCGGTGAGGAGTCCCATCCGGACCTGGAGTCCCGCATAGGAGTGGTCCGAAGTCAGCCGCCGGATCCCCGCGGTCTGCACGGCGTAGGCGCGACAATCCCCCACGTGTCCGATCGTCACTTCGTTGCAGCGGAAAATGGCGGCCGTGAGGGTCGTGGACCCCCGGCCCAGCTCGGGGCTCCCCATCCCTTGGTCGTAAACGGCCTGATTGGCCGCGCTGAAGACGTCGAAGAGGGTGCTGCGAGGATCGACATTCGGCTTGGACTCGAGAAACGTCCGTAGCGCCGTCTGGACTGCCATGCGGCTGGCATCGCCCCCTCGTCCGGATCCGGAAACTCCGTCGGCGGTGGCGGCGAACGCGCCCCGGCTCCGCTTCTCATCCGGATCGGCAGGAAGATAGGAGACGACCGTGTCCTCGTTCGCGCCCCGAACGGGCCCTGTGACGGAGAGTTCGGCCA
>DATGFI010000287.1:0-6037 GCA_035309205.1 Planctomycetota bacterium
CTACGGCCTCGGGTTCCGGGGCGTCGTCAATCCCTCGTTTGTGGGCCGGCTCGATATCGGGTTTGGCGGCGGCGAAGGCGTGGGAGTGACGATTGGGCTCGACTATCCGTTCTGAGGATCGGGTTCGAACGCCTCCGGCTCGATGTTGGTTCCGTCGTCAACCGTCCATTCGCCGGGGTCGGGATCCTCGCCGATGCCGAGGCGATGCAATTGCCCCTGGTGACGGCCGAGGGCGGCGGTGGCATCGTCATTCATGACTGGCAGTTCTTGTTCTCGCAGTTGGGACTACTGCGTCAGTGCGAACCCATCGGCTGGCTGACGCGACAGGCGGGGAACTTGGTGATGGTAGCAAGTCTGGGACTTGGCCTGGTCTTGCAAAAGAAGCAGGGTCGCCCGAACCGGGCTCATCGGATGTCCCTCCCATCACATTTCATGTCCTGCTTGTTCCAGGCAAGTGGCGCTCTGGTTTCGCCCCGCCGCCTTGGCGAGCCTGCCGCGGCTCACCTTGAAGTTTGTCAGCCGCATCCTAATCCCGAATTTCAGCCTCAACGAGTTTGGCCAGAAGGATCAGGGATTCCTGCCAGCCCAGATAGCAGGCCTCCGGCGGAATTGGATCCGGTACCCCCTCTTGCGTAATGATGAGCTCGGTACCGACGGGTACTTTCCTTAAACTGACCGTCACCCTCATTTCGCCGGGCAAATTGGGGTCATCAAATACGTCGGTGTAGCAAATGCGTTCGTAAGGAACGAGTTCGAGATAGATTCCACCGAAGGAGTGGCTCCGCCCCGTGGTGAAGTTGGTGAACGACATCCTGTGTCGGCCGCCCACTTTAGGCTGCATTTCGTGAACCTTGCCCGTGAATCCATTGGGCGGAAGCCATTTGGCCAGGGCATCCGCATCCAAGAATGCGCGGTACACCCGCTCGGGCGTCGCCCGAAATACCCTGTGAAGTCGAATCGTATTAGGCATGCTTAGCCCCCGCAAAGACACAATTCATCACACACCTGACGGCAATGACTGCATTATCTGCTCACCCTCGTTCCGGCCCCGAGAAAAAAGCACCGGGCAGCGCCCCCCCCGTCATACGATATGCCCGGCTCACGCGTCGCGGTCTTCATGCTGTCCGCCTCCTTTTCCGGGCCCGCTCTCCCGCGGCCTTCCGCCATCTACCCGCGCCGCTTTCCCCGGCGCGCGAAGGAAGTCTGTTCAGGATCAGACTCAGTGGTGCCAGCACCCCGCCTGGTCGTCTCCGAGGAGATGCCGGCCAGTCTTGTAGTGCGTAAGGGGGTATACTTTATGCATCGTTCACGAACTGCGGGAGGCTGGTGATGCCGCGTCGATGGTTGTGGTCGTTCGGAATCGCGGTTTTGGCCCTTGCCGAGGGCTGCAGCACGCCGGAAATCCGGATCGAAAGGACCTGCCCCCCGTGCATCCAACTGGATCCCCGGGCGAAGGTCGGCCTGGAATTGCTCGTCGACAACGGCCCCGGCGCGGGGAAGGTCGAGGGAATGACCGAGGCAGTCGTCGGACTCGTGGGGGGGCGAGCTCTCGGCCGGCAGGCGACAGGGGAGGCTGTCCTGCGGGAGTTGGACCGCCATCTCCGGTTGGGGGTGAATCCCGTCGTCGATCCGCGCGTCGCTGACATCCTTGTCCGCACCTGCCCGACCCAGTGGTCGTACGAGGGTCCGATTCCGCTCTTCCCCGGCCAGAACGGGTTGTGGCACTTGCGCGTCCGCATTGAGGTACTTCACGCGAACAACCCCAACGCCCCATGCATCTCCTCGTCGACTTACTGGTCCAAAGTTCATGCCCCCAGTGAGGTGCAGGCGATCGCCAGGGCAGCCGACTTGGTGTCCGACCGATTCCTGGACGATCTGAGGCCGAGCCGAATTTGCAACGTGGTCGAGATGGATGACAGCGACCCCCGCGTAGAGACGGGGATCCAGCTCTGCCGATGCGGGCAGTTCGATGCCGCCTACTCGGCGTTTTCTGACCTGGCGGCCAAAGCGCCCGATTCGCCGCCCGTGCTCTACGACTTGGCGGTTCTCAAGGAATCTCGCGGCGAGTACGACGAAGCCGAGGGACTCCTCTTGAGGGCAACAAAGATGGAGCAGAAGGCCATCTACTACATCGCCCTGGAACGCGTGCGGGCCGCCCGACGGGACGCAGAGGCTCTTGGCAAGACTCCCTAAGGTTGGTCAGAGGGAAGGTCCGCCAAAGAAGATTGCGAACCATCATCGGAGCTCCCCTGGCGGGTCCCGCCACCGGGCCTACGCCGGGGACGGGGGGACGACGACTCCAAGTTCATATTCTCAATGTCGCGACCAAGAGCAACGTGAATCGCCGCATTGCCCGACGTTGACCTTCGCGAACCGGGGATGCTACGCTGCCTCACCTAGTCGAGGTGAAGTGCGGATGCGCTGCGGCTCCGGGGCCTTGCTGGTGGCAGTGATCCTGGGCACGGGTTGCGGCCGTGCAGCCGGACCGCCCCACCCCCCGGATCCGACTTCAGCCCCCTCGGCATCACCGCACGACAGCGATTCGAAATCTGGGAAAGAGAGGCTGCCGGCAGCAGATCGCGAAGAGGGAGATTGGTGGGTCGGAGAGTCATCCCACTATGTGATCTTCGTCCAGAAGAGAGCCCGGAACGGCACGAGGGAATCCACCGAACATGCCAGGCTCCAGGAGCTGAAGCCCAGGATGGAGCTGCTGCATCGAAAGTATTCCCTCGCCTTCGGGGTTCACTCCAACCCCGAGAAGAAGGCATCTATAAGGCTTTATCTGGACAAGGCGGCCTATCAGGCGGCAGGGGCCCCCTCAGGATCCGCTGCGTACTATATCCCCCGTACCCAGGAACTCGTGGCATTCGAGGATGGCAACGAGGGGGGGACCCACGTCTTCCAGGTCCTGTGTCATGAAGGCTGCCATCAGTTCTTTGATCTTGCGTTTCCAGGCTTCTATGAGCGCCGAGATCTCCCGATGTGGTTCAGCGAAGGTCTCGCGGACTGTTTCGGGGCCTCGGAAATCCGGGGAGGGGACCTTTTCATCTTTACGCTTTCGGGCCTGGCAGGAGGGCGCATCGAGGTGATCCAGCAGGCTGTCCTGGCCCGCTCCCATCCTTCCCTCAGGCAGCTTCTGGAGATGAACAGGGCCTCCTTCATGAATGGCGCCGACCTGCACTACGCGATGTCCTGGTCCCTGGTCCACTTCCTCTGGAATGCGCCTTCGATGGACGCCGGGAACGGAGCGTACCATGGGGTCGTGATCCGACTCATCGAAGGGCTCAAGGCGGGCAAATCCGGGGGAACCCTGGTCCGGGAGGCTTTCCAGGTGAATGGAAAGCCGATCAACCTGGACCGCCTGGAAGGAGAGTGGGAAGCATACGTGAAGAAACTGCGGGCCAAGAAGTAGGAACGTTTGAAAATCTGGCGGGCCCCGTCGACAGGCTGGCGATGGGTTGATTGAACAATGAACTTCTTAGAGTCTGAACGCGATAAAGGACCGTGAAGCTCTGTTTCCTTGCGCCGGGGATGCTTTTCTTCGCAGGATGCGTGGCACCCGGCCTTGTGTTCCACACATACTGATTCACGGGCACCATCGCTGATGCCTCAACTGATACGGCAGGTGCCAACGTAATCCTCAGGACGATGACGACTCCGTTGGGCGGGTACCGCCCGGGGGAGGGATTGCGATGACCAGCTCGGGCGCGGAGCCGATGCAGGGGCTGGAATTCAAAGGAGGAGACGGTATTCGCCCGCGCGCGAGAGGGAACGGGGACGCCGCAAGGGGCTCGAACTCGTCACCTTGCGCCAGGGATACGCACCTCCGACGCAGGACTGTAACCCTGGGATCGGAGACTCAGCTCAGGTGGTCGGAGACCAGCCCGGTGATCTCGAAAATGGAGATCCTTGCCTTCCCGCCGAAGATGGGTTTCAGGGTTTCGTCGGGGTTGACGATCCGCCGGTCGGCCTTGTCCCGTAGGTCCTTCTCCCCGATGTAGTGCCAAACCTTCCGGACCGCTTCGCTCCGGGGCATGACATGCCCGCCCGTGACCCTGGCGAGCGCCTCGCTCGGAATCATGGGGTTCACAAACGCTCGGGCTCCATTCTTCGGCATCTTCTGGTCCTCATTTGGTAAGTAAGATCCTTCCCCAGACCGCATGAACGCGACGGTAGGGGGGAAATGAATACTATAAAGCTGCCCGGAAGTAAATAGTGAATCGCGAGGGACCTCCCAACTATAACACCCCATTGAAAATGCGTCAGGAAAACGTGCATGTCACCTTCTTCCGGGGCTCCCGTAACAACTCCCCCGGACTGAGTCGGGCGATTCCGGAGATCTCCCTCACCGGCGCGACGAGCGCAGGATTTGAAGGTACACTTCCTTGGTCTCGGGTGAGGGATCCGCACCCAGCTCTTCGGCGATCAGCTTCTTACATTTCTCGTACACCCAAAGCGCCTCCGCCCGATTGCCCGCCGCCTGATGCGCCCGCATGAGGAGTTGATAGCCGGTCTCCCGAAACGGCTCCCGCACGACCACCTGCTTCGCCGACTCGATCGCGAGCGACGGCTCGCCGTTCCAGATATAGAAATCGGCCAAACACTCGCAGCTTCGAAGGAATAAGGTGCTCAATTTCTCCCTCTCCCCATTCACCCAGTCGCCCTCCTCCCCAGCCAGAAAGGGCCGCCGGGCGATCTGGTAGGCCACGTGGGCCCAGCCGTACAGCTCCGGGTAGTTCCTCCGTTTCCGCGCGACTTCGGCCTTGTGGATCCCGTCCGACGCGGCCTCGATATCGATCCAGGTATCTGGCGGCAGATTCATTTGATAGCATCCCAGGGCGGCCGAAAGGACTTCGCTCTTCTTGAACCCGAGTTTCGCGAGCAGGGAACGGAGCCGGCTGACGACCGCGCTCAGGGAGACTTCCCAGGCTCGCGGGAGCTTGTCCGGCCAAAGAAGCGCCGCCAGGGTATCGCGACTGACCGCATGCTGGCGGTCCGCCGCCAGCCGAGCGAAGGCCAGGAGGCCCTGCGTGCTCGGGAAGGCGTCCTGGTCCAGGAGCTTGCCTTGGTGCTCGAGGCTCATGCGTCCGGTCAGGTAGATCCGGAGACCCAAGCGCGTCCGTCCCTTCCCTAAGTTCCTCCAAAGTCTATCCAATAAGTTTGCAAAGGTGCAAACGTAGGATGCATGTCAGAAGGAGGTGAATATGCCCGTTCGGAAGATCGTGAAGTGCGACTGCGGATTCGTCGTTCGCTCGGACAGCGACGACAAGCTTGTCCTGGAGCTCCAGAAGCACGCCCGGGAGCATCACAAGATGAATCTCTCCCGGGACCAGGTGCTCGCGATGGCCCAGCCCGACCCGGGCCGGTGAACACCAGTCTTAAGAAGGGAGGAATCGTGCGGGAAGTCGTGTGCATGGCGGTCTTGGTGATCGCCGGCGGCCGATTCGGATGGGCAGCGGCTGGATCTCAGGATCCGGCTCCGCTCGCCGAAGAGTCTCGCCCCGTCACGTTCTACGTCGGGGGGGTGTCGTGTCCGTCGTGCGCGGTCCCGGTCCGCGAGGGCATCGCCCATGTGCCCGGGGTCCAGCAGATCGACTTGTCCGTGGAGGAGAAGTTCCTCCGGTTCCGGTTTGACGCCCGGAAGACGTCGATCCAGGCGCTGATGAAGTCCTTTATCGGGGAAGAGGAGCGCTTTCCATCGCGCCTCGTGCTGCAGTTGGAGGACCCGAAGGCGGAAGCCGAGGCGGTCGAGCGGGCCCGGACCGCCCTATCGTCCGTGGCGGGAGTCCGGGCGATGTCGCTCCCGGATGCGGAGGGAGTCGTCCTGGTGACCTTCCATTTGGACAAGAACACTCTGCTCCTGGATGTTCTGGGAGCGGCGGCGAAGGCGGGATTGCCCTTACGGGATCCGCCGGCGAAGAAACCGGCCAAGTAATGGAGTTTGGAGAAGGATCGCGCCGGCTCGTGTGAGCCGGCCGACGATTGAGATGGAGGATGACATGAAGACGCAAGCTGTGATCTGGAAGTACGGAGCGGT
>DATGFI010000288.1:0-3589 GCA_035309205.1 Planctomycetota bacterium
TGACGGCATCGCCCCGGCCGTGGGCGGCGAACGCGCGCTCGACCGCCGGGATCGCCAGCTCCATCGTGAGAATCTTTTCCAGGTCTTTACCGGCGAGGATGAGCGTTTTCACGCGTGCCGATGTACCATGGGCCGGAAGCCACCGTCAACACAATGCCATGGACAAGGTGATCGCCGAACCGCGCAAGTTCCTTTTCGTCTCCCAGCTCGGGCTCATCCACGACCTGGCGTGGGAGGTCCGCAAGGAGGGACACGGCGTCCGCTACCACATCAAATCGAAAGCCGACCGCGACGTGGCCGACGGACTGGTCGACAAAGTCGACGAGTGGGAGTCCCACAAGGACTGGGCCGATGTGATCGTCTTCGACGACACGGGGTTCGGCGACGTCGCCGAACGGCTCCGGCGGGACGGTCACGCGGTCATCGGCGGCACCCGGGCCAGCGACCGGCTCGAAGAAGACCGGGAATTCGGGCAGACCGAGATGAAGGCCGCGGGGCTCACGACGCTTCCCTACTGGGACTTCGATTCGTTCGACGCGGCGATCTCGTTCATCCGCTCCAACCCGGAGCGATACGTCGTCAAGCCCAACGGAAAAGCCCAGAACGACAAGGTGCTCTCCTTCGTGGGACAGGAGGAGGACGGGCGCGATCTGGTGACGATGCTGGAGCACTACAAGAAGGGGTGGGGCTCCAAGATCCGAAGCTTTCAGCTTCAGAAGTTCGTCTCCGGGGTCGAGGTCGCCGTCGGCGCCTTCTTCAACGGCAAGGATTTCTATCTTCCCGCCCTGATCAACTTCGAGCACAAACGGATGTTCAACGAGGAGATCGGCCCTTCTACCGGAGAGATGGGGACAACGAGCTTCTGGACCCAGGAAATCCCGCTTTTCCGGAAGACGCTCGCCCGAATGAAGGACCGCATCCAGGGCTACGTCGGCTACATCGACATCAACTGCATCGTCAACGCCAACGGCATCTTTCCCCTGGAATTCACCATGCGCTTCGGATATCCGACGATCAACCTTCAGATTGAGGGCGTGCTGTCCCCCTGGGGAAGCTTCCTGGAGGCGATGGCCAAGGGCCTTCCGTTCGAGTTCCGGACCAAGCGGGGGTTTCAGGTGGCGGTGGTCATCGGCGTACCGCCCTTCCCCTTCGTCGATCCCGACGCGTTCCGAAAGTACTCCGAGGATGCGGTGGTCCTGTTCCGGCGGGAGCTCCGCGAAGGGCTGCACCCCTGCGACCTCAAGCTGGTTGACGGCGACTGGCGGCTGGCCGGGAACTCCGGGTATGCGGCGGTCATCACGGGATCCGGACCCACGATGATGGACGCGCGGCGCGAGACCTACAACCGCGTGAAGAACGTGATCATCCCCAATATGTTCTACCGGACGGACATCGGCGAGCGCTGGCACCGCGACGGCGACCTGCTCCAGACCTGGGGCTACCTGTCGTAACGGAGCCCTACGGGTTCCCCTTCAGTCGGACGATGAATTCCACGCGGCGATTGAGGTGCCGGCCCGACTCCTCGCTGTTGTCCGCCACCGGATGGTGGGCGCCCCGTCCGGCGGCCACCAGCGAGATGCCGTCGAGCCGGTGAGGCGAATCGGGACGCGCGAGCCGCCGGAGCATCGTGGAGGCGCGGCTCAGCGACAGATCCATCGCCTTCTCTTCGTCGGCCGACGCATGGGCGACGATCTCCAGCGACGCCACGCGGCCGTCCAGCAGCCGCAGGATTTCCGCGATCAGGTCCGCCGCCTGGATCCCCTGCGGATTCAGGCGGTCGGAGCCGCGGTCAAACATCCCATACGCCAACTGCAAGGTGAAGCCCTCGGTGGATCGTACGAGCCTGAGGGATCCGCCGCCGGGATGGCGGCCCGCCAGGATCTGGATCTCATGGATGGCCGCGTTCAGGTCCACGGAGGTGAGGGGTACGTTCGGCGTCTTCCCCGTCGAGGGCAGCCGGACTTCGCCCAGGCCCGCCTCGTCCCGCCAGGCCTGGGCCAGCGGCACGGCCTTGGACGTGTCGACGGAGGAGACCGAATAGAGCAGGATGAAGAGGCAGACCAGCTGCATCATGAAATCGGAATAGGAAATGAGCCAGCGGACCTCGCTCTCGTCCTTCTCTCGGCCCGACGACGGCCCCGGCAGCAGCGGATGCCGCTTCTTGCGTCCGGGAATCTCGCCGGTCCTGGTGAACGGCATCTTAGTCGGCCCGTATCTCGATCACAGTGCCCCGAGCGTCCGGGCCGGGCTTGCCCGCCGCGGTCAGGAAGCGGGGATCCAGGCCCGCGCGCTCCAGTCGCCCCAGCACGGCCTTGGCCCGCGCGAGGGCCAGCGTCAGCGCGTCCCCTTCGTGGCCGGCGTCGCCGGATCCGGTGATTCTCGCCCTGCCCGGATACGACCGGAGGACTCGGGCGACCGCGTCCACCGACGCGGCGGTCCGCTCTTCCAGCTCCGAAGACCCCGGCGCGAAGAGCTTCCCGGTGAACGCGACCCGGAACCCGCCGGGAACCGTCTCCACCCGGGCCTGCAGGCCCGGCACCAGGTCGCCCCCTCCCAGAGCGCCGCCGATCAGCGAGCGGTCTCCGACCGCCAGCTTGTCGCCCGACGAGCGGGCTTCGTAAGCGGCAGATTCGCCGATGCCCACGGATGCGCGATAGGCTGCCGCGACCCGGGCCATCCTCCCCTTGTCCAGCGAGGACACCGAGTAAAGCAGGATGAACAGGCAGACCAGCTGCATCATGAAGTCGGAATAGGAAATGAGCCAGCGGACTTCGCTCTCGTCCTTCTCGCCCGGGCGCGGCGCCCCGACGACGATCTTCCTGAGCTGGCCCATCAGCCTCGCTTCTCTCGGAGGAACGACCGGAGCTTCGCCTCGATCGAGCGGGGCGAGTCGCCGGTCTGCAGCCAGATGATGCCCTTCACGATCATCTGGCGATACAGCACCTCGTGGCGGTGCTTCCGGTCGAGCTTCTTCGAAATCGGGGTGAAGACCGCATAGCAGGCAAAGACTCCGTAGAAGGTCGACAGCAGGGCGACGCCCATCCGCGGCCCGATCTGGGTGGGGTCGTCCAGCGACTTGAGCACGAAGACCAGGCCCATGATCGTGCCGATCATGCCGAAAGCCGGCGAATACGTGGCCATCGTGTCATAGGTGGCCCGGGTCCGGGCGTGCCGATCGTCCATGCTCGCAAGTTCCACGGCCAGGCGTTCTTCGACCAGATCCGGCTCCACGCCGTCGATCGCCATCTGGACCGCCCGACTCAGGAAGCCGTCGTCGATCTGGCCGATGACCTTCTCGAGGCCCAGGAGCCCGTCCTTCCGGCTGATTCCCGCATACGTCACGAACTCGCCGATGAGCCGCTCGTAGTCGTACGTCGTCACGGTGAGGGCCACGCGGAGGGCCTGGAGGGATTCCTTGAGTTCCTGAAGCGACAATCCGGCCACGGTGGCGACGACCGCTCCCCCGAATGCCACCACCAGCGCCTCCGGGGACCAGATCTCCTGCGGGGAGCCGTGGGCCACGCCGATAAAGAGCACGGCGATGATGCCCAGATAGCCCAGGACCAGCATCGTGTCGAGCTTCACGTCC
>DATGFI010000289.1:0-4825 GCA_035309205.1 Planctomycetota bacterium
TGCCCTTCCACCGGAAAGTTCCTTCGGACTCGACGTGGTCCTCCCCGCTCCGACCCGTTCCTCTGAACGGGATCTCCGCCAGGGAGCCGCGGGCAAGCCGGATGTCCAGCTCGTCAATGATCAAGGATCGGAATCTCGCGCCGCGCGTCCGGATCGCCCCTTCGCGGAGAACCCAGGCTTCCGGGGGTCCGGCGATCGGCCCCTCCACATGGCCGTGGAGGGCCAGGTCGCCTTTCACCTCCTCGTTCACGGCGATGACGGCGTCCAGATCTGCTGCGACGCGGCCGCTGGAGAAATCGGCGATCGTGTGGGCCCGCCCTTCCTGGACCGAAAGATCCCCCTCGGCCCTGGCTAAATGTTCCTTCTCGAACGAGGCCGTGCCGGTCCAGTTCAGGACGTGGCCCAGGAGTATTACCGAAAGCGAAAGCGGACACCGGTCGCGGCCCGAACCCAGTTCGATGTGGACCGAGCGCAGCGGTCCCTCGGAGGCCTCGCCGGCGAACCCGAACGACCCGTCCAGCCGGAGCGTCGCCGATCCTTCGATCGTTCCGAACCCCTCCGTCCGCAGTGCCAGCTTCCACGTGGCATGGTCGAGTGATCCTTCTCCGATCGACAGGATGCGTCCGTCGGGAAGAACGACGTCGACGTTCCGGGCGTGGACCATGCCGTTGAAGCGCAGAGAGCGCAAGATCGACACGACATCCCGGATCGTCTCGTGCAGGGGAAGGGGCGGACCCTCTTGCGCCGCCAGGACGATCCGCGCGCCCTCGACCGTGAGGCTGGGCTCCCCCGAGCCGAAGAACCCGTAGACCACGCGGACCCGCTGCGCCGTGGCCGACATGATCGCGGCCTTCCCTCTGGGCCGAAGCCTGATGCCGCTGGCCGTGATCGAGCTCACCAGGCTGCCTTCCAGGGTCGCCACGTCGGCATCGGAATCCAGCTCCTTGGCCACGAGCTCCGAGAGCTTTGCGCGAACCGATCCTTCGAAGAGGGGCCACCTCAGGAGGTAGACCCCGGCGAGGCCGACCGTCAAGGCGGCAAGACCCCAGAGCAGGCCTCGAACGACTCTGCGTATTTTCATGGGGAAAACGCCCATTCTAGACGAAGGACCCATCGACGCCAAGGCCGCCCATAGAAAGCAGATCCTTACCGCGGAATCTTGCAATCCGCTTCTTCAGCAGTGCAATCCAGTCCTCCTCCGACCTCTCTGGCCATCCTCAGAAAGCGTGATTTAGGAGATCTCGTTCGGATCTTGCCGCCCTTGCGGCGCTCGCTCTGGGCGTTGGCGGCTGCCAGGGCGCCCCGGCTGTTTCCGCGCCCTCTCCGTCCAAGAAGGCGTCCGCGCCGAGGCCGACGCTCCCCGCGACTTCTGCCGGTCCGTCTGCGGCCAAGACCGGACGGTCGACAAGACTCCGATCAGGGCGGACGTCTTGAAGATGAAGTCCACCGCCCAGCCGGCGGACCACTTCGGCTGGGACGACGGCGAGTCGCGCCCGTTCTTCTATACGAATGGTTTGGGCGAACTGGTCGTCAACGTGCCGGAGGACGGCAACGACGACATCGTGAACACCGCCTCTTGTCAGGCGATGCGCAGACCCAGCTCAGGACCGAAGACGCCAAGGAATACACATTCCCCTCCGCGCTGTGGCCGGCGAGCGGAAGATCGGCACGGAGCTCGCGAACGATATGACCAAGGAAAACGAGTTCGACTTGAGCTTCTACCTTAGGGGGTCAAGGTTGTCGGGGTTTGCTCTGCGGGCGTTCGGACGGAGCCCCGCGAAAGCGGCCCACCACGCCATCTAGTACTCTTTCTTCCCCTTCATCGCCGCCTCGATCTCGTCGATCTCGCGCGGCGCACCTGCGGACAGCCGCTCGAAGCCGTCCTTCGTTATGACGTAGGTGTCTTCGATGCGGATCCCGTAGCCGGTCTCCTTGTCGTACCAGCCCGGCTCGATCGTGATCACCATGCCCGGGGCGAACTTCTCGTAGTAATTCCCCGAGTCGTGGACGGCCATCCCGACGTAATGGCCAAGGCCGTGGCGGACCGAGCCGTCTTTGGAGTGCGCGTAGGACCATTCCGTCATACCGCGCTCCTCAAACACCTTTCGCGCGGCGCGTTCAAGGTCGTTGAACGTTGCGCCAGGTTTGCAGACCGCTTCGGCGGCCTTCTGCGCGTCGAGGACGCACTGGTAGTGCTGCCGCTGGATGTCGTTGTATTTTCCGGACGTCGGCATCGTGCGGGTGATATCGGTGACGTAGTTCTCAATCGCGGCACCAATGTCGACGACCATCACCGTATCCTTGGGAATCTCCTTCTCGTTCTTCATGTAGTGGAGGATCGTGCCGTTCCGGCCGGCTGCGATGATCGGGGGAAATCCCAGTTCAGGGCAGCCTTCCTTCTTGAAGGTCGATACGACGAGCTCATCGATTTCATGTTCATTCATCCCGGGCCTGAGGGCCTTCATGGCGGCAAGATGGGCCGCATTGGTGGCGGCGGCCGCTTTGCGCATGAGCTTCAATTCCGCCTCGCCCTTGATGAGCCGGAGCCGCGTCAACTCGGCGCCGACCTTTCCGCCGACCACCTCGACGCCGGGCGCCACCTCGGAGATCACCGCCAGATTCTTTGCCCGAAGTTTGGTATAGATCCGCGCCTGCTGCGGCAGATTCTCCTGGACCCAGGCGGGAAACTGGCTGAGGGGGAGCACCAGGTCAATTCCCGGCGCTTTCCGCAGTTCGCTGACGAAGACGACGGTCTTCTTTCCCGTCAGGACGAAGATCCCCTCGCTATCATGGAAGCCCGTCAGGTACTTGAAGTCGAAGACGGGAGTATTTTTGTCGCTGCCGACCTCGCCCAGGGGTCCAGCGTCGACCGCGATGGCGCCGTCGCGGAAGCGCTCCAGGATCGCCGCGCGTCGGCGGGCGAATTCCGCCTCGGGGAGCCGAAGGGACTCGGGAGTCTCCTGGAGCAGCACCAGGAGGAGAAGAGCCAGCCAAGCGCGCACGTCGCCTCCCGCAAACGTCTAAAGGACTGCGCCGCAGAAACGTAAACGGTTCGCAATGCTTATACGCAGGACACTGGAGTATAGCCGTCGAATATCTTCGGGCATTGTCTAAAGGACGAAGGCCGCGGCAGTATACTAAAGGAGGTTTTCCGAATTCTGTGAACGAAGAGGGGGATCCTTCGTCTAAGGGGATAAAGCCGGAACCCCCGCGGATTCTCGGCAGATCCTGAGCGCTTCTAAGGAACTAGAACTACTCGTCGAGGATAAGGGAGCCCCATGCGACAGAACATCGTGCTGCTGATCGGAGGCGCTCTGCTGCTCTGCGGACGCCTTCCGGCCGACGGATCCGCCCAGGACAGTCCCCGCCTCGTCGCGCACTGGAAGTTCGACGAGGGAACCGGGATCAGTACGGCGGACGCCTCCGGCAGCGCCAATCACGGCACGCTGATGGGCGGGACACAATGGGTGCAGGGCTTTGACGGCCAGGGTCTTGGCTTCGACGGAACTAAGACCTACGTGGTCTGCGGCGCGGCGAACCTCCCGGCCGCCAACGCGCCTCAGTCGATCGCTCTCTGGTTCAACGTGTCGGAAATCCCAAGGAACATCCAGCAGTTCGTGCACCTCCAGATCCCCAATGGCGGATCGGGAGTCTACCTGGGCTTCAAGGACTCGAAGATCGGCGCCTGGCGCGCGGGGGGCTGGTGGCTGGCGAACGCGAATGCGCCCGGGGTGAACGAATGGCATCACTTCGCGTACACCTACGACGGGACCACGCACCAGATCTTCGTGGACGGCATCCTCTCCGGGCTGTCGACCAACGCGTCGGACAAGGGGAAGCCGTCCTCCGTCGAACTGGGCCGCTACGACCAGGGCAACACCAAGGAGTACTATAAGGGCTATCTCGACGAGGTCCGCGTCTATGCCGGCGCGTTGACGGCCGGCGATCTCAAAGGGATCATCCCGGCCGATAAACTTGCGAAGGGACCCTCCGGCGGCGCGGTCCTGCCTCCTCCGCCCGCGGCCCCCGATCCCGGCGCCGCGAAGGGCCCCGTCCGACCCATGCCCTCCGACCCCAAGGCCCAGGAACGCGAAAAGAAAGCCCAGGATGTCTATGACGCCGCGCTTGCCCTGGAGAAGGACGGAAAATTCGTCGAAGCGCAGGCCAAGCTGCGCGAGCTCAGGTCCCGCTTCCGCGGGACCTGGGTCTACGGGGAGCACTTGATCGAGATCTCGGACCGAATCACGGCCCTGGGACTCAAGGTCGCGGTGGCGGCCCTCGGAAAAACCGGCCTGTACAAGCGTCCCCACCAGGATTCCTGGTACGGCTTCGAATTCACGCCGCCCGAGGGATGGAAGGGCGTGCCGCCGGCGGCGGCGTGGTTTAACGATTACGACAACAGCGAGGTCGACTACAAAGGGGAATCCATCCGTGTGGCGCGCTACACGGCGCCCTACCTGGACCGGCTGCATCTGCAGGTTCTGAAGGTCTACTCCTGCAATGGGTTGGACTTCCTCGAGCAGAAAGTCACCGCCTACCTGGACCAGCGCTACAAGAAGCTCAAAGAGGAGGGCAAGTCGCAGGGTCAGGGCCGGGCGCCTTATCTCCGGAAGCTCTACAGCACCGACGGCGGCGACCGGCTCGTGATCTACTACTTCTTCGGCGAGCGCCGCGGACTGGCGCTCGTGGGCACCTGGCGCGCGGGTTCCGAAGAGATGGGCTTCATCCGGATCACGACGACCGTGAACGGAAAGACCACGACTCAGCAGACGTCGACGCCGCCGATCACGCAGGAGGACTTCGGCTACGCGCTCAAGGTCTTCGA
>DATGFI010000290.1:0-2535 GCA_035309205.1 Planctomycetota bacterium
CCGTACTCGAGGGAGGAATTCCCTGATCCGACCTGTGCGGGCCGAACCCTCAAGTTCGGGGAAGCGGTAAAGAAGGGACTCAAGTGGCTGCTGGAGGAGCAGGGGGAGGACGGAACCTTTCGATCCGGGGTGAGTTCCTTCGATCAGGTGCTCGGCGCCCTGGCCTTGACCGAAGCCTATGGCTCGACGACCTCAACATCGCTCAAGGATCCTGCCCAACATGCGCTCGATGCGATGGCCCAGCTCCAAAAAGGCGACGGGTCCTGGGGCGGAGCGGGTCCTACGGCCTGGGCGCTCCAGGCCTTGAGTACCGGAGACCAATCCGAGTTGACGTTCCCGCGCGAGGCTCAAAATCGGGCGGTCCAGGTGGCCCTGGGCATGGAGCATCCCGCAAACCTGTTCAGCCTGATGGTGGTCACTGAGAGCAGAGGCTTTTCGGCGCCGGCCGCCGTGGGGCTCGCCTCCGCTCCGCCGGACCTTGGGGACTACCTGGGCTGGTATTACGCCTCCCGTGGTTTGGTCCAGTTCGAGGGACCTCAGGGCCCGCTCTGGACCGCCTGGCGCGGGCCCCTGGAAGCCGCCCTGGTCCGGCAGCAGACTAGAGACGGATCCTGGACGGGCGGGACGGCCAGCGGCACCGGGGTCCGATCCAGTTTGGCTTCGATGATCCTTCAGGTGTGTCACGGATATTTCAGGTAGACTCCGAAGCGCCGAAAGCGCGCACTCCCGCAAGCTTGTGGAATCCGCGGCCCCCGGTTAGCCCTTGACGTGCCGACGGCGGAAGCCTGCCGGCGTCATCCCGATCCGCTTCCGGAAGTGGCGCGTGAATGAACTCTGGTCGTAGAAGCCGGATTCCAGCGCCACCTCCGCGATGCTCGCGGTCCCCGACTGGAGGGCCTCGGCCGCCGACTGGAGTCGGGCGCGCATGACGAATTCCTTGACCCCCACGCCGAAGTGCTCCAGGAACCGGCGCTGGAGCTGACGGGAGGAAAGGCCGGCCTGCCTGGCGAGCGAGGGAACCCGGTGGTGCTCGCCCGGCGATCGCCGGATGCTCCGAACCACCCGGCCGATTCCCGAGCCGGGAAGCAGCTGGCGCGGACTCCCCCGCCAGGGTCTCATGAGCATCATGACTCCGACGACCCGGCCGCGCCCGTCGCGGACCGGCCGCTTCGTCACGACGCACCAGTCCAGCGCTCCCTGGGCGTTGTACCACACCTCCAGCCGATCAATTCGAGGCCGACCGGTCTCCACGACCTCGCGGTCGCCCCGGATGAACACCTCCGCCATCCGGGCGGGATAGCGATCGCGGTCGGTCGTTCCGACGATTTCCAGTTCGTTTGCCATGCCGAACTTGTCCAACACCGCCCGGTTGGCGCAGACCACCCGGCTCGACGCGTCCTTCAGGCTGAACGCGACGTCGGGGAGATGGTCGAACAACTCCCGGAGCGGTTGGGTCCCGCCGAGCCGCCGGAGGAAGGAGGATTGAAAGGCCTTGCGTCGAAGGAGCTCGGCGCTCGAAAGCGTCATGTCCGAAAAATACCAAATGATGTCTGATTCGCGCAAGACAAGGGCGCAGCCAGAGGGTAGAAATCATCCTATGAAGAAGAGAGTCAGAATCCTGGTCGGACTCCTGGCCGTCGGGCTGGCGGCCTCTTGCGGCGGTCCTCCCCTCTCCGCGCCCGATCCGCGTCCCAACGTGCTTTTCATCCTGACGGACGATCAGCGCTGGGACTGCATCGGCATGGCCCCCGGCTCGCGCGTCCAGACGCCGAACATCGATCGGATCGGCCGGCAAGGCATCTACTTCCGGAACACCTTCTGCACCACTTCTCTTTGCTCGCCGAGCCGCGCCTCCATCCTGAGCGGCCTTTATGCCCACGCCCACGGGGTATCGAACAATTTCACCGAGTACCCGGTCGACATGCCGACCTGGCCCCGGGCCCTCCACGACGCCGGCTGGGAGACCGCCTACATCGGGAAGTATCACATGGGCGAGGACAACGACGATCCCCGGCCCGGCTTCGACCACTTCGTGACGCACAAGGGCCAAGGTAAGTACTGGGGCACGGAGTTCCGATCCAACGGCGGAGAGCGGAAGGTGATTCCCGGGTATTACACGACGGTCGTCACCGACATGGCCGAGGCCTGGATCCGGGGCCGCCGGGGCGACCGCCCCTGGGCGATGATCCTCGGCCACAAGGCGCCTCACAGCTTTTACGTCCCCGAACCCAAGTACGAGAAGGCCTTCGACGACGTCGAGGTCCGATATCCCGAATCGGCCTACCATCTGGAGAAGAACTCCGACTGGTACGCGGAGCGCCTGGACACCTGGCACGGCATCTACGGGCCGCTCTTTGAATTCCGAAAGCAGTGGCCCGATCGGACACCCGAGGGCGTCAAGGCATTCGCCTCGATGACCCGAGCGTACCGGGCCACCATCCTGTCCGTGGACGACAGCGTGGGGCGCCTCCTGAAGGTGCTCGCGGAGCGGGGCGAGCTTGATCGCACGCTCATCATCTTCACGACGGACAACGG
>DATGFI010000291.1:0-5671 GCA_035309205.1 Planctomycetota bacterium
GGTCCGTGCTGGGAACCATGCCCTGGTTCTACCGCCTTGAAGATCGCGAGGACGACCTGGCGGATGAACTCAAGAAGGTCATGGAAACCTGTCAGCTCAAAATCGAGGCGGACGCCCTCGAAAATCCCTCACGGACGGGGATGGCGACGACGCTGACCATGGCCTACGTCCTCTGGCCGCATCTCTATGTCGTCCATGTCGGGGATGCGCGGTGCTACCTGCTCCGCAATTCGACCCTGGAGCAGATCACGAGCGACCATACGACCATGATTGCCCCGGCTGACCAGACATCTCCCGAAAAGCCCTTGCCCCGGACGGTGCTCTGGAACGTGATCGGGGGAAAACAGCACGAGATATGGCCTGACGTCCACAAGCTGTCGCTGGAACCCGGGGACACCCTTCTTCTTGCCACCGACGGCCTCGTGCGGGAGGTCCCCGATGACAAGATCTCCGAGATCCTGCTGGAAACCCGCACCGCGGAGGAAGGCTGCCGATCCCTCGTCGACGCGGCCAATCAAGCTGGAGGTCGCGACAATATCACCGTCATCGTAATTCGATTCGGGGATTTCGAATTCTCAGAGGAGCCTGGAGTTAAGGCGTCCGCGACCGTAATGCAACCCGAAGGTCCTGCCGACCCGGGAAGACAGCCGCCGGCGGCTTCGGAACGAATGCCCTAGCGGACAGGCCGGACCAAGATTCCGAGCCGCCATTTCCGCCCTGTCGCGCTCATCGAGGACTCCATCGTGCCCATCGACCCGACACAGGGGACGACCCGTTTCAGAGGTCCAAAGATGGGCAAACTCGCAGTGGGCGCCCCGATCTAAAGTTCACCGGCCGCCCAACTTGCTTTCTGCGGCCCTCTTCAGGTCGGCCGAGGGAAGATCCGGAGCCTCACTCTGAACTGCCCGAAAAGTAGGCGATCCGCGGGAGACCGCTGGCCGCCTCAGGAGGCGAGATTGCTAGGTCTTCCGCGATTTCGAGGCTTCCCGGGACAAGGCCTGTCGGGTGGATTTGGGTAAATGCGCGATTGTCCGTTTTCTCTTGGCCACTCTGCTTGCGCGACGGATGTTGCGCCGTGCGGCCGTTCGCTGTCTATCAGTCGTCATGGGGGGCTTCCTGCTGATCCGGCACAGGTTCTCCTTAGACTGGTCCTCCATCTTCTGAGTCCGGGAGGAGGTCCTCGGAGTTGCGGGTGATCGGCCCTGACTGCTCCGCTGGCCGTCAGGGGTGTTTCCCGAGGCAGCCGGGATCGACGATCGCGGCCGCGGGGGACTTGAGCACGTTACGACCTCTTTCCATTCCTTCCTCTATGCTTCTTTCCGAATTCCTTCCGCGTCTGCTCGAGAACATGTTGACCGCCGGAAGGGCCTCGGCAATCGAGAATCCTGAACTCCTCGTCGTCCAGGTCGTGGTAGGACACGAAGAAGTGCTCGATCTCCTCCCGCAGCGACTTTGCGATCTTTCGGAAGGAGACCAGATCCTCATGGTCCCGCGACTCCGCAGCAACGGCGATCAGGCGATCATTTCGTTCCATGTGGCCCGGCTTCCCCTGCTCTGCCTCCAGGACTCCAATGAGGCGAGAGGGGACGATGCAGCCGACGGGGACCGGCTCATCGGCGAAGACCAAGACGTCAACGGGATCGCCGTCCGGCGCGAGGGTTTTTGGAACGAAGCCAAAGGAATACGGAAATGCCGATCCGGTCGGGAGCACCTTATGGAGTTTAAAGAGCCCCGTCTCTTCGTCGTACTTATATTTGTTCCGGCTTCCCTGCGGCGTCTCGATCACGGCTTGAACGATCTCAGGATGATCCTTGTCCTGGGGCTCGATCATGGTCACCAGGTCCATCCGCTGTGCGCCCAAAACCTTCTGGTTGGACTCATTGGTGGATTTCATCGATTCTGCTCCTAGTGCGTTTTCCAGCTCCTGCGCAGGCGCAAGCGCAGGAAGACGATGTTTTGAGCCGTCAGTGCGGACGAACGTGACGGCACGCCAGCGGCACGCGGAGCGAGCCGATCGCGGCAAGTCCCGTGGCTTCCTTAAGGTCCATCTCAGGGCCAACGACTTCCCACGCTCTCTGCAGCGTCCAACGGACTCGTCCAAATCAAGGTCAGCAAGTCTTTCGGATAGGTCTGAATGCATCCGGAAACGCTGATTTCCAGTCGTCGAGCACTTCCCCGCCCTACCACCGCCGCTTAGCGTCGAGCGCCTCGGTCAGTGTGGTGATAGGCAAGCTTCACCTTCCGTGTGAGATTGAACGGCTTCAGACCACCCCATTCCCTCAAGATTCGGGGAATCCAGGCATAACTTCCCATACCGAGATGGTTCAGCGTTGCAAGTTTGAGTTAATGGACTGGGTGTTCCAGGGATTTCGTTAGAGGCGTGAAGCTCCTTGACGCAAATTGCTCCAGGATGCGTCCTCTTGGCTCGTGAACCCGATCCGGCTGCCCGGCTCCCATCTCCCAGTGTGTATTTTCATCATCGATAGGAGGGTTTATGCGACACCTTTCGGTTGTTTCCTGGATGCTCCTCGGGGTTGCCGCCGCGGGGATGGCAAGCGCCCAAGGGGACCTGGCCAAGAGCAGTTCTCTGACTGTGGGTCAGACGGAAGTGCGGGTGTTCTTTTTCGACCGTCAATGGATGCCCATCGACGTCAAGAATGTGACGGGCACCCTGGATGTCTGGCCAAAAGGCGGATCCAAGCATTCGTATCCGCTGGATGCAGCCCCCCATGCCCGCGTCGAAGACTCCTTGAAAAAGGAGGACTCCGGGGAGCACGCTAGGGGCTCTGGAAAAGCCCATGGCATGATCTGCGGAGAGGTTCGGGAGCTCGACCCCCTTCACGTCGAACTCTTGGTGACTCCTTCCGGACGCGGTCCTACTCGAACGGACAAGAAGGCCGACTCCATTCCTTCGAAAGGCGAGGAAGCGGTGAGGGGCTTGGTTGGCGGCCATGATCATGGCGTCTCTTTCTTGAAAGTGATGATCCCCGATGGGGAAATCGAGGACCCCAGCACCAAGGCCATCAATTTCGAGGCCCGGCTCAACCTCAACGTGTCGGGGGAGACCAAAACAGTCAAGGGTTTCCAGTACCCCTATGGCTTCATTGAGAACCGCTTTGACCGTCTGACGGATTACGACCTCAAGGATGTGAAAGAGGAGGTCAAGCTCGATCCCGATCGGGCGAAGCAAGTCAGCCACAAAATCCAGGCGACCCTCTCGGCATTGCCTGGCCTTTCGTTCAAGAAGGATGACGACAGGAGGGAGTACGAAAAAGCGGTGAGCGAATGCCGCGAGGCCTGTGCCCGCATGGAGAATGCTCAGGGCAAGGAGCTCGAGGCCGCCATCAACACCTGCCGGGACAAGTGCAAAGAAGTCATCAGCCAGGCGAAGGACGCCCAGGGCGCCCAGAGCGGCGACTAATCAACGCGTGCTCTTTTCCGGAGTCCCCTCCCTCGCCGGGGAGGGGACTCCTCTGAAAGAGCACGGGATCGAAAGATTGGCCTCCCGGGAAACGCCGGAAGAATGCAGGCTCCGGATCGGAGAACGATTCTCCCTTAGGAGTTGGACCATGGGGTCTGGACGACACTCCACTGCTCAAGACCGGAACAAGGTCCGCTACGCCGTGGTAGGCCTGGGACACATCGCGCAAGTCGCGATCCTCCCGGCGTTCCGACATGCCGCAAATTCGGAGCTCGTCGCGGTCGTATCCGGAGATCCGGTCAAGCGGAAGGAGCTATCCAAGCGGTACAAGGCGAGAATCGCCGTCGACTATCGAGGCTATGACGAGCTCCTCGCCAGCGGCTCGGTGGATGCCGTCTACCTTGCGCTCCCGAACGACCTGCACCGGGACTTCGCCCTCCCAGCGGCGAAAGCCGGCGTCCACATCCTCTGCGAAAAGCCGCTCGCCGCTACCGAGAAAGACGCTCTCGCGATGGTCACGGCCGCCCGTCAGGCTTCGGTTCGGCTCATGACGGCCTATCGGTTACACTTTGATTCGGCGAACCTGGAGGCCCTCCGCCTCGTTCAGACCGGGAAGATCGGAGATCCGAGAGTATTCAATTCGACCTTCACCATGCAGGTGAAGGACGACAACATTCGGGTCCGCGAGGCCCGGGGCGGCGGTCCGCTCTTCGATATCGGGGTTTACTGCATCAATGCCGCGCGGTCCCTGTTCAAGGATGAGCCGACGGAGGTGACGGCCCTCGCGGTGACCAGCGGTGAGAGAAGATTCCGTGAAATCGACCAGTCCGTAAGCGTCGCCCTGAAATTCCCCCATGCCCGTCTGGCGGGCTTCGTCGTCAGTTTCGGAGCGGCCGATCTGGGGCGCTATGAGATCGTCGGTACACGGGGAAGCCTGGAACTGAGCCCGGCTTACGAATATGCCGAAGGATTGACCCAAATCATCCACCAGAATGGCCGTCAGGAGAAACGGCATTATCAGAAGCATGATCAGTTCGCGGCGGAACTCGTGTATTTTTCCCGGTGCGTCTTGAGCGGAAAGGATCCTGAACCGTCGGGATGGGAGGGCGCGGCCGATGTCCGAATCATCCAGGCCGTCGAGCGGTCTCTGAAGACCGGTAGATCCGTGACGCTCGCGCCCTTCCGAAATCCCCAGCATCCAAGCCCCGCTCAGAAAATAGTCCGGCCGCCAGGTCCGAAACCCCGACCCCTGCACGCGTCGGCCCCCCATCCCGAATAGGCGGGGACGATTCACGCTTGGTTTCCAGCCCCGTCGAAGCGAGGCCGCCGGCTCCGCTGGATGCTGTCGGTGTCGCGTCCTCCACTCGCGTGCCGCGGTCACGGAGCTTCACGCTCCGTACGACCAGCGAATCCCATCAACGCGCCGAAGTTGGTTTTCTTCTGCCCCGATAACGTGACTGGTGGCGCGGGACTCAGCAGATCGAGGGCATTCGGAAATGAGCACGAACCCTGAAGAGACCTCCGGAGCAGCCCGGACTCCCTGGCTGGACGACCCTCATCCCCGATTCCCTTCCCTGGGGGAAGAGATTGAAGTCGATGTGGCGGTCATTGGGGGAGGCATCGTCAGCCTGAGCACCCGGATCTGCTGATGCAGCAGGCCGGAATTCCCAACCAAGGTTAACCGTTTTACATCGGACCGGACAGGGACCTTATTCGTCTCGATGGCGCGAGCGAGTTCCCGGCGCGGACCAAGAGGATAACGACATGGCGGATTCTACCCGTCGTCCCGTGGGAGGTCCCGACCCCTCGGGGAGCGAGGACGTCCTTCGGGAGTTCCAAATGCTCCGTGAAATCGTCGAGAGCATCGGGTACGTCTTCTGGCTCCGGGACCTTACGGAGGAGCGGATCCTCTACGTGAGCCCGGCCTTCGAAAAGATCTGGGGCCGCTCCGTCCAAAGTCTCCTGGGATCTCCCCGAGTTTGGATGGATTCGATCCATCCGGATGATCGGGAGCAGGTCATTTCCGCGGCGCTTGGGAACGCCCGCGTCGCCCAGGACGCCAAGCGGTATCGCATCCTCCGACCCGACGGTTCCGTTCGGCGAATCGAGGATCGCGCCTACCCGGTTCGAAATGAGCGGGGCGACGTGTATCGCCTGGCCGGCGTCGCCAGAGACGTGACCGGTGCCCTGGGCGAACCGCCGACCGACCGATCCTCTTAATGGACGATCCCGCCCTCCGAGAAAGTCTCG
>DATGFI010000292.1:0-2503 GCA_035309205.1 Planctomycetota bacterium
CCTTCCCAACCGGCGTCCGTACGATCCCGAGTACATCGAGCTGCGCAATCGTGCCCACGTCCCGCCCCGCTTCCCTCAGTAGTGGCCGTCGTCCGCGAATCCGGTCCGGTCCTTCACCCTCCTGAACAAGGAGGACCCGGCCTTCATCCGGTTCGTGAACCCGGGAGATCTCCGTGTGGCCCACATCGCCTGCGGCTCCTGCCACCTGCGGGAGGTCGAATATGTCCGGCGCAGCTTGATGACCACGTCGGCGATGCTCTGGGGTGGCGCGACGTACAACAACGGCACGTTTCCGACCAAGAACTACCGTTTCGGGGAGAGTTACGGCCCCGACGGCGTTCCCCAGCGGCTGCAGGGCGTGGTGGAGATCGACAAGGTCGGAAAGAAGACCGTCCGCTGGCCGACCCAGAAGGAGCTGGAGCGCGGCGTCCTGCCGTCGCTCGATCCGCTGCCGCGCTGGAACGTGGCCCAGCCCGGTAACGTCCTTCGCGCCTTCGAGCGCGGCGGAAAGACGTCGCGTGCGAATCCCTCCGACGTCGGAGTCCCGGACGTCGAAGCCGAAGCGGGACGTCCGGACATGAAGCTGGGCTCGCGCGGCTACGGCACCGAGCTACGCTTCGACCCGGTCCTGCTCAATCTCCAGAAGACCCGGCTGAACGATCCGCACCTCTCGTTCATGGGAACCAATGATCATCCGGGCGACTACCGGTCCAGCGGGTGCTCGGCCTGCCATGTCGTCTACGCGAACGATCGGGCGGATGTTCACTCCGGGATCTACGCGAAGTTCGGGAACCGCGGCCGCAGCGCGGGTACGGACCCGACGATCCCGCGGGACGAGCCCGGCCACCCGATCGTCCACCGATTCACCAACTCGGTTCCGTCGAGCCAGTGCATGACCTGCCACCATCACCAGCCCAACGCGTTCATGAACACGTTCTTCGGGTACCAGATGTGGGACTACGAGACGGACGGCTCGGCGATGTGGCCTCGGAAGCAGAAGGATCCCGGCGCCGACGAGCGCGCGGCCTCCCTGGCGTCGAATCCCGAGGCCGCGGCGATCCGGGGGGAGTGGTCGGATCCGGATTTCCTGGCGAACGTCTCGGACCTCAACCCGACGCTCAAGCACACGCAGTTCGCCGATTACCACGGTCACGGCTGGATCTTCCGAGCGGTCTACAAGCGCGACCGGAAGGGAAACCTGCTGGACAAGGACGGCCAGACCGTCTCCTTCAACGACCCCGACCGCTTCAAGAAGTCCGTCCACCTCATGGACATCCACGCCGAACGCGGCATGCACTGCGTGGACTGCCACATGAAGCAGGACAACCATGGAGACGGACGGCTCTATGGCGAGTATCCGAACGCGATCGAAATCACCTGCCAGGACTGCCACGGCACCGTGCGGAAGCGGTTTTCCGACGCGCAGGCCATGACGGGCCCCGCGGGGCAGAGCAAGTCCCTGATGGATCTCAAAACCCCGTGGGCGGAGCCGCGCTTCGAGTGGCGGGGCGATGAAATGGCGCCGATCCAGCGATCCATGATGTATCCGGACAAGGTCTGGGAGATCCCGCAGGTGCAGGACATCGTCACCCCCGATCCGACGCGGACCAGGCAGGACGGGCGGCCCTGGTACAACGCCGCGGCCGCGCGCGCCAAAACGATGCGGAAGGACGGGGGGACTTGGGGAGCCGTGCCGACGAGCGATACGGAGCTGGCGCATTCGTCGGGGCGGATGGAATGCTTCGCCTGTCACACGTCGTGGACCACGGGCTGCTTCGGCTGCCATCTTCCGATGCGGGCCAATGAGAAACGCCCGATGCTTCACAATGAAGGCGATGAGAGCCGGAACTGGACGTCCTACAACCCTCAGATCGTCCGAGACGATGTCTTCATGCTGGGGAAGGAAGGGCCCGTGAAGGGCGGAAAGGTCGCGCCGGTCAGGTCCAGCAGCGCCGTCATGATCAGCTCCCAGAACGCCCTGCGGGAATGGATCTACGCTCAGCAGCCGCCGGTTTCGGCCGCGGGACTCAGCGCTCAAGCCTTCAATCCCCATTTTCCGCACACGGTGCGGACGAGAGAGACGAAGCGCTGTACGGACTGCCACCTCTCGGTCGCGGACGACAACAATGCGTGGCTCGCCCAGGTCTTCCTCCAAGGCACGAACTTCGTCAACTTTATGGGCCGCCGGGCCTTCGTCGCCGAGGGGAACGGCGGCCTCGAAGCGGTCGTCGTCTCCGAGCGCGAGGAGCCTCAGGCGGTGATCGGATCGGAGCTTCAGCAGCTCGCCTTCCCCGCGGACCACGAGGCCCACGTCAAGCGCGGCCGGCAGCTGACGGAGTCCGAGCATCACTCCGGGACCGGGATCTCGAGCCTCCAAGTCCGCGGCGAGTACCTCTACGCGGCATGCGGGACCGACGGTTTCCGCGTCTACGACGTGGCGAACATCGACAACAAGGGCTACTCCGAGAAAATCACGACCTCGCCCGTATCCCCCCTGGGCCAG
>DATGFI010000293.1:0-2078 GCA_035309205.1 Planctomycetota bacterium
CCGCGATCTCGTATGCGGAACTGTCGAAGCTCTATCCGGGAGCCGGCTCATCGTACTTCTTCGCCGAACAGGCGTTCCTGGGAAAGACGACCCATCGCCGCTACGCTCGATTCGCGAAGTTCATCGTCGGATGGTCGAGCCATCTTTACTATTGGGTGTATCCCGGCGTGATGGTCGGTGTGACGGCGATGCTGGTCGGATACATCCTGGGCCAGCTCTGGCCGGCGACCTTCAACGCAGGCTTCCCGAGCATCATCTTCATGACGGTCTTCTGCGTCATCTTCTCGTACGGCGTCAGTTACATCGCCTACCGCGGCGTCGTCGGTTCGACGGGCGTGAACATGGCGATCAACGTCATCCAGATCACGGCTCTCATCGTCTTCTCGATCATTGCGATCGCCTATCGCGTGAAGCACCCGGACGGCTCCCAGGGGTACACGCTCGATCAGGACGGAACCCCCACCAGCGTCGTGTACGAGACGGAGAAGGACAAGGACGGCAACCCTCAGCCCAAGAAGATCAAGGATCCCAAGACGGGCGAGGAATCCTACGCCGTCATGAAGGGCGCCGACGGGAAGGATAAGCCCATCGCCCTCACGTACGCTCCGGATCAGGCGATCACCTCCGCGGACAATCCGGATCCGAACATCAAGGAGAAGGTCCTTTCCTTCCAATTCCACCGAACCGCAGGATCCGTGACTTCTCCCCATTCCATGAGCTACATCATCATCCAGGCCTGCATTGCGATCCTGATCCTGGTCGGATTCGAATCCGTCACCTCGATGGGCGAGGAGGCGAAGAATCCCAAGCGTGACATTCCCATCGCCGTGCTCGCCTCTCTGGGCATCCAGGGCCTGTTCTGTTACTTCCTGGAGTACTTCGCCGCCAACTACTTCTTAAACAGCGGATACACGATGACCACGGCGGCGGGGTCCAGCGCCCCGATCGGCGACATGATGTACATCGTCGGGACATGGCTCTTCGGGAGCGCCGCGGCGGGCAAGGCGTTCATGATGGTTCAGGCCTTCACGGTCTTCCTGGCCCTGATCGGGACGACGCTGTCCTGCGTCAGCACGGGAGCCCGGGTCACCTACGCCATGGGTCGCGACGAGGAAGTTCCATCGCACTTCGGACTGCTGCATGGAAAGCACCTCACCCCTCACAAGACGATCTGGACCCTGGCGGGCCTTTCGGCGGCCATCGGGATCGTCTGCATCATCGGCGCTTTCTGGGGTCCGGCGGCTCCCAGCGACGATACGCTCAAGACGATTCCGAAGAACGGCTGGTACAGCATCGGCGTTCCCGCTTCGCACGATATCGCGGCCGCCCGTCCCAATACCATGCTCGCCATGACGCTCGTGAGCAACTTCGGCACGTTTGTTCTGTACATGCTCACCTGCCTCACGGCCATGATCGCCTTCAAGGAGCACCACACGTTCCGGGAAGTCAAGCACTCGGTGATTCCGATGTTCGGGTTCCTAGCCAATCTCGTCTGCATGCTCTTCTACCTGGTCGGACCCTTCTCGGTCGACGGGATGAGCTGGAAGGAATCGTACATCGCGCTCGGAATCGCCGCCCTGTGGGGCATTTACGGGCTCCGGTACTTCTTCAAGACCAGCAAGGCGAAGGGGAAGTCCATCTGGATCGACGACGCCCCCGCCGCCACGGTACCGCCCGCGGGCTCGGCGTCTACGGCGGTGTCGGTTGCCCCGACTAGCTTGAATTCGGCGACGTCGAATTAGGGCAAGTAGCATCGGAGGATAAAAAAGCAGCAGGCATTCGGGAATCGGTCCACCCGATCCCCCCCAAGGAATGGGCCCTTGCGTTCCATGCGCAGGGGCCCATTCGGGGCGGGGGTCCAGCGTTCCCCGGACATCCGAGGGACCGTTTCCCCCGGCTCGTGACCTCGGGTTTCTCCCGCCTTCCTCCCCAGCGATCGAACGTGCCCGGAGGCGTGATGTCGGAAGAACTGCAACCCGGGACCATTCTGGACGGCCGGTTCAGGATTACGAAGCTGATCGACAAGGGAGGCATGGGGTCGATCTACGAAGCGATCGACCAATCCAACGGCGAGGTCG
>DATGFI010000294.1:0-2039 GCA_035309205.1 Planctomycetota bacterium
CGGTCACGAGCCAGGCGTGGAGGTACGGCGGAACGAGGAGCGCGTTGTCGTAGAGCATCTTCTCGAAATGCGGAACGAGCCACTCGCCGTCCGTCGAATACCGCGCGAAACCGCCGCCGAGCTGGTCATAGATGCCGCCCCGCGACATCTCGGTCAGCGACTTCTCGGCCATCTCCAGGGCCTTCTTCTCCCCAGTTCGGACGTAATGGCGCATCAGGTACGAAATCGTGGTCGAGTGCGGAAACTTCGGCTGCTGCGAGAAGCCGCCGTGCTGAGGCTCGTAGCTGCGTTCGATCTGAAAATAGGCCTTCTCGAAGACGGAATCGAGCTTCACCTCCCCCGGGGCCTCGACTTCCGACATCTTTTTGAGATAGTCCCCAACCTGATCCGCAGATTCGTTGAGCTCCTTGCGCTTCTCCTTCCAGAGATCGTCGATGCGCTTCAGGATCGTCATGAAGCCGGGCCGGCCGTAGCGGTCTTCCTTCGGGAAGTAGGTCCCACCCATGAACGGCTTCAGGTCCGGCGTCAGCCATGCCGACAGCGGCCAGCCGCCCTGGGAATTCATGGCCTGGACGGCGGCCATGTAGATCTGGTCCACGTCCGGCCGCTCCTCCCGGTCCACCTTGATGGGAACGAAATGTTCGTTGAGGTACTTGGCGACGTCCTCGTCCTCGAACGATTCGTGCTCCATGACATGGCACCAGTGACAGGTCGAGTAGCCGATCGAAAGGAAGACGGGCTTGTCTTCCTTCTTCGATTTCTCGAAGGCTTCGGGGCCCCACGGGTACCAGTCCACCGGGTTGTGGGCGTGCTGCAGGAGATACGGGCTCTTCTCCTTGGCCAGCCGGTTGGTATGTCGGTGTTCCATTTTCATCTCGTCAGAGGGTTTTTCCTGGCCCGCCAGGAGAAGGAGGGCGATCAGAATCCGCATTCCGCCATCCTAGCAAAAAGGACGCGCGAGGCACTTTTCGAATTCCATCTACGGGCCCGACAGGGGACCTAGAGATCGGGGCGAAGAGCGACCGGATCCCCGGGTCTTGGCCTCGAAGCGGACCGGAACGAAGGCCTCCAGGCCCGGCGCGGTCGCCCGAGAACGGATCCGATTTCCGGCAAATTAGCTCCCTAAATTGTGTAAACTTCGGGCCTAGAAAGCTCCCCATGAAGAACCTTCTCGCCACCCTCGCGGCAGCCGGAATGATCGCCGGGGCAGTCCTCGGCGTCGCCGCCGCCGCCGCTCCGACGATGCCCCGTCCGCAGGAGAAGTACAAGTATGCCAGCATGGCGGGGTGCAACACAAAGGATTGCCACGGCGCCGAGGCGGCCAAGGGCTCTCCTGGACTGAACGAGTACACGATCTGGAAGGCGGCCGACCCGCATTCGAAGGCCTTCACCACGCTCTACAAGGCGCCGTCCAAGGCGATCGGCGCGGCGTTGAACATTCCCAAGGTTTTTGAAAGCCCGAAGTGCCTCAGCTGCCATTCGAAAACCGTCGACGCGGCCAACGTCGTCGAAGGCGCGAAATGGTCCGTCCAGAACGGCGTGTCCTGCGAGGTGTGCCACGGTCCCGCCGAAAAGTGGCTCAAGCCCCACGCGACCCCGAAGGAGAGCAACTGGTCCCACCCGCAGTCGGTCGAGAACGGCATGACCGACCTGCGCGAGCCCTACGACTGGGCGGTGAAGTGCGCCAGCTGCCACCTGCAGATCGATCACGAGATGATCAAGGGCGGCCATCCGCGCCTCCACTTCGAGCTCGTCGACTACAACGCACGGACCGGCGCTCACTGGAAAACCGAGAAGCACCCCTCGATGGCCGGCGGCTTCGACGCGAAGGCCTGGACCGTGGGGCAGGCAGTCTCGCTCGCGGAGGCCCTGAAGAACCTGGGACGCCATATCTCCGGCGGCGCCGACGCCGATCTGGTGAAAAGGGCCCGCGAACAGGCGGCAGCCTACATGGGGCTCCTGAAGCACGTGGGCGGATTCGCGGCAGCCGAGATTCCGACCGACGCCGCCAAGTGCGACGAACTCGCCAAGGCCGTGAG
>DATGFI010000295.1:0-2419 GCA_035309205.1 Planctomycetota bacterium
CGCGCAGGGGTCTATGCGCATTTTGGCTCGCCGGCCGAGGCGGCCCAGAACGCCCAGCATGCCACGTCGCTCGCACCGAAGGCGGCCTGGGCGCTCTTGGCTCGGGCCGCCGTGCTTGATGAGTTGGGAAAGGACGCGGAGGCGCTTGCCGATTACGACGAAGCGTGCCGGCTTAGCCCCAAGTCGGTGTCGGCACGCCTCCAGCGGTGTTTCGCATTGGTCAATCATGGCAAAGACCGACAGGGCCTGGACGAGGCGGAAGACATCCTCAAGAACCTCGATCCGACGTCGCTGCAGGGAATCATAGCGCGCGCCTACGCCCGGATTCGCTCCCGGGATATCGAGACGGTAAAAGCTGCCGTCCAGGACTGTACGCAGGCCCATCAAGCCGCCCCCGATCACGAAGATCCTCTGCGGGAGCGGAGTGACGCGTGGCACGCGCTGGCATATCTCTACGAGGATCAACGGAAGCCCGCCGACGGAGCTCCGGCCAATACCCTCGAGGAGCAGGCCTACAGCCATGCGACAGACGACATCAAGGAGGCCAAGGAACGCAACGAACGGTCTCCCATTGTCCGGGTTTTCGAGGGCTCCCTCTTCCTCAGCATGGGGAGAGGAAAGGAAAGGAAGAAGGACACGGCGGCTGCCGAGCAGTACTACAAACGTGCGAAGGAGGCCTTTGAAGAGGCCAAGCGGAGGAATCCAAACTACCTGTTCGCGTTGTTGTCGCTCGCGCAGGCAGAGTCCCTGCTGGGAGACAACCCCGGAGCGTTCAGGACGTGCGAGGAGGCCCGAGGGAAATACCCCAATCGCTTCGACGCTTACGAAACGATCGCCAACATGGAGTTCGGTCTTGCTGAGAAGGCGTTCGATGCGAATCAGGCCCTGGCCGCGGCCGATGAGAGGCGGCGGCATCTCGAGAAGGCGCGCGGTCAGTTTGAGGAGGCGAGGAAGCGCGCCGCCGACAGCAACGCCGTCCGCATCGGTCGGAGAATCCGATACGTCAAGCTCTGGGAGGATCTGTTCGAGGCCACCGTCCTCTATTTTCAGAAAGACTACTCTTCTTCGCGGCGTCGACTTCGGCAGGCGGATCAAGCGCTTGAAGAGTTTCCCCAGCAGAAAACGTGGCGAGACTCCCTCGACCGCCCGTTGAAGAGGGTGGGACAGTGACCTTCCAGGCAGCGGCGAAGAGAGCGGCCTTGGTCTGGAGCTGGGTCCTCGTCCCTGCAGGTGCGGTCCTTCTCATCGGGCTTTACGGCTCGGTCATGGCCCCCGTCCTGTCGGTCGAGGAAACCGAGCGGGGGCTGCTCCGCTCGGCCGGAAGGGAGCACGAGGCGGCCGCGACGCACTTCGACCGGGCGCTCTCGCTCGATCCGGAGAACGGATCGGCGCTTAAGGGTCGTGGCTGGGCGCGGATCTGGCTCGGGGTCGGGTACAGGGAGGCCGGAATCGATTTCGCCCAGGTCATCCGGCTCGCGCCTGATGACGCTGAAGCCATCGCCGGCAGCGGATTCGCAAAACTCGCGCGGGGACTCTATCCCCTGGCGGAACAGGACTTCCGGGAGGCTCTCCAGAAGTCGGGCAAACCCACCCTTGCGAACCTGGGACTTGGGATGCTCGCCGCACGCACCGGTCGCTTCGATCAGGCCGTCCAAAACCTGAATGCCATGCTCGAGACTGCCGAAGTGGACCTCGCCGTCGTGGAACGGGGCATTCTCCGCGGGATGAAGGGCGACACGAAAGCGGCGCAGGCAGACCTGGAGCTCGGGGTCCGGAAGACGAGCCTCCAGCTGGAGCTCAACAATCGGAGCGCTTGGAGCCATTGCCTTCGGGGCAGGGCCTACTCCTTCTTGGGCCTCTTTACGGGAGACACTTCCTATTATTCGAAGGCGGCCGAAGACCTGGACCGGGCGGTGGCGATCAATCCTCTAGGGGACAGAGGATACCTCGCCCGCGCAACCCTCTTGTACTTCCAAGGTTCATACGAGAAAACGATGGGCGACTGTTCGGAAGCGCTCGCGCGGAACGGGTCTCAGGATGAGGCGTACGCACTTCGGGCGGCTGCCGGCGCTCTGGCGGGGAGTGACCCCCAGGTCGAAAAGGATGCGCAGGCGGCCTTGGATCTCAACCCTCGCAACCTTTGGGCGCTGATGGCTCGCGGAAAGGCGACGCTGGGCCGCGGAGGAGGAACCCAAGGCCGTGACGATCTGGCCCAGTGCTTGGCCTTGGCTCCATCAAGCTGGCCAGACCGGGCCCGGATAGAGGAGTGGCTCCGGCGCTAGGCGCCGGCGCGTCGAACGGAGCAGGCATGCAGAAGCCACAGGATCCGGAAAGTCACCCGGCCTCCAAGGAGCCTCTCAAGCTCTTTCCGGCCGAAGGACGCTACGACCGGCTCGCCCTCATCAAGTGGTGGGATCAG
>DATGFI010000296.1:0-2365 GCA_035309205.1 Planctomycetota bacterium
CCTCGATCTCGATGGAGCCCTCGGCGCCCTCGTCGTAGCCGTGCTCGATGATGTTGGTGACGGCCTCGTCCACCGCGAGGATGACCTTGTTCTCCTCCTCGCGGGCCAGGCGGCTGGCGCGGATCAGGCGGGAAACGAAATCCCGCACCACGATGAGGTGCTTGGTGTCGTTGGTGACGACCAGCCTGTCTTTCAGACTCTCGCCCATCCCGTGCCCGTGCCCCTGATTCCCTATCTTACAGGTAGCGCAACGTCACAATGGTGATATCGTCCGACTGAGGCGCATTGCCCTTGTGCTCGTCGAGCGCTTTTACGAGCAGGTTCAGCATCTGGTTGGAGTCCCGCGGCGCCAGGTCGCGAATGAGGGTGTAGAAGCGCTCGTCGCCGAACTCCTGGTTCTGCGCGTTCATCGCTTCTACCGTCCCGTCCGTGAAGGCCACGATCCGGTCCCCATGCCCCAGGACAATCTTCTCGTCCTTCACCGTCCGCTCGAACACGGGTCCCTTGTCGAACCCGAGGGCGATCCCGTTCGGGTTCACGAGCTGGACCTGGTTGGTCGCGGCTCTCCAGATCACCAGCGGGTTATGGCCCGCGCTGGCCACCCGGAGTTCGTTCGTACGCTTGTTAAGTATACAATAGAGCGCCGTCACGAACATGCCCTTTTTTATATCCTGAGCCAACATTCGGTTGGCCTTCATCAGGGTGTCCGCGGGGGAGGTGTTGCGGCTCCGCTCGGCTTCCATTCGGATGAAAGCCCGGGCCATTGTCATGACGAGCGAGCCCGGCACGCCCTTCCCCGAGACGTCCGCGACGATGACGCCCTCGTTCTCGTCGTCGATCGTGATGAAGTCGTAGTAATCGCCGCCCACCTCCTTGGAGGGCCGGTAGTAGGCGCTGACATCGTAGCCCGGCACCTTCAGCATCCGCTTGGGAACGAGGTTCGACTGGATCTCGCTGGCGATCGCCAGGTCGTGCTCCAGCGCCTTGGACTCGATCTCCTGCTTATGGGCGGCGCGCAGGGCCTCGGTCATCCGTCCGAAGGTCTGCGCCAGCAGCCCGACCTCGTCCTTGGAATGGGCCACCGTCCGGTGTTCCAGGTTTCCGTTGGAGACCTGGTTCATGTCCGACATGAGGTGCTTGATGGGATTGGTGATCAGGGTGCCGATCCAGACGGCGATGGCCATGCCGGCCAGGATGGAGACCAGGACGGGAAGCAGGATGGAGGACTTGAGGGCCTCCCGCGCCTCGTTGATCCGGGCGAGCGACAGGATGACGTTGAAGTCCAGGCCGTTCTTCTCCATACGATAGAGCCGCACTTCCTGCTCGGAGCCCTTGTCGCGGCCGTCGCCGATTTCGACGCCCGAGGAATCCCGGTGCCGGGTGCTGATCGAGATTCCTTTCTCGCCGGTTCCTTCGACGGCCTTCACACTGCCGGAGCCGCCGGTGGGATCCACCACCGTGATCTGGAGGATGTCCGAGGTCGGCCCGATGTCGCGCTGGTCGGTCTGGAGCGTATGGAGCGGGCCGAAGGGGTCGGTCAGCTGATCATACATCGTCCGGAGCTCGGGGCTCTGGCGAAAGAGATTCTCCCGCGCGGCGGCGGTCATGTCCGGATTGAACTTCTGCGAGAGGAAGTCGAGCTTCTTCTTCCGTTCTTCTTTCAGGCCGCCCATCGCGGCCTTCCACAGCGGGGCGTCAATGCTGGCGAGCGTCTTGACCAGACGAACGCCTTTCGCGTCGATTTCGTCGCTGAGCTGGGTCACGGCCTTGGAGTTGATCGAGACGAAAATCAACATCGCCGTCGCGATGGTGATCGCGGCCATGGCGATGACGATCTTCCACTTGAGCGAGAGTCCCAAGGTGGCGTTGGGGGGGGTGGCGACCCGTTGGCGCAGCTCGGAGACCTCCTCGCCTTCGCCGGAGGAGACGATCTCGGCCTTGCCGCGCTGGGTCGTCCGTCTCGCCGTGGAGGGCGCGGTCGGGAGCTTGGAGGTCGACGCGGGCTTCGGGCCCAGATGCGGAATCTGCCCGGAAGACGTCGGCTTAGTCTTCTGCGGGGACTTCGGACCCGGAACGTCCGTCATGGCTATCTCTTACACCCGTTCGCTGCCGAGAAACTTGCGGGCGCTCATCACGTACGTGGCGCCCGACATGACGGTGGCCACCAGCGTGGCCCACATGAGGCTAATCGTGAGAAGCTCGGTCCAGCGGGTGCCGGGGAACCAGGCGGCGTAGCCCAGGCCCGTGCCGACCGCCACGTTCTGGATGGCGGTTTTTGCTTTCCCCCAGAAGGTCGCCGGAAAGGGAATCCCCGCTGCTTCCATGGCGCCTCTTATCCCCGACACCAGAAACTCTCGCCCCAGCA
>DATGFI010000297.1:0-3112 GCA_035309205.1 Planctomycetota bacterium
AGGACCTCGGCGACTGGCCCGGCGCGATCGAAGACTGCACCAGATCGATCGAACTGAAGTCCGGCATGCCGGATCCCTACCTGAATCGCGGGCTGGCCCGGGCCCGGCTTGGCCAGCTGGACCTCGCCCTGCAGGACTTCAACCAGGTGGTCCAGCTAGACCCGCGGCGCGTCGACGGATTTCACAACCGGGGCCTGACCCGGTACCAGATGGGGGATACGGACGGGGCGCTGGCGGATCTCACCGATGCACTGACCCGGGAAGGCCAGAAGGCGGGAACCTACGCGGTAAGGGGCAGCCTTCGGGCTTCCCGGGGGGATTTTCGCGGGGCGACCGAGGACTTTGAGCACGCGCTCCGGGTCGCGCCGCCCGACTGGGCCCCGCGCGCGGACGTGGAACGAAAACTTCTTCGGGCCCGACAGGCTCGCTGAAGGCTCTCAAATTGCCGATTGGGGAAACCCGGCCCCAATCGGAGGCGTTGCGTAATCGTGAATCTTCGAGGGATTTGACCGTGAACTCATTTCTGGCCGGCGGTGCGATGCTCCTCCTCTTCGCCGCTCCGGCGGCCGCTCAGCAGAATCCCGCCCCCCAGCAGCCCCCGGCGCCGCAGGTCGACGAGAAGAAGCTCTATCCGCTCGGACCCGATTCCCAGCGGCAGGAAGGCGTGCCCCGGGGAACCGTGACGAAGTGGACCTGGAAGAGCAATGTCTTTGCGAAGACGGAGCGCGAGTGCTGGACCTACGTGCCGGCGCAATATGAGAAGGAAAAGCCCGCCGCCGTGATGGTCTTCCAGGACGGAGGCGGCTATGTCAGCGAGACCGGTCAGCACCGCGTCCCCATCGTCTTCGACAATCTCATCCACAAGAAGAAGATGCCGGTCACGATCGGCATCTTCCTCCAGCCGGGAACCTTCCCGCCGGAGAAGGAGGGGGACAAGCCTCGCTCGAACCGCAGTTTCGAGTATGACACGATGAGCGACCAGTACGCGCGCTTCATCATCGACGAGATCCTGCCCGAGGTCGGCAAGGCCTACACCCTCACCCAGGACGCGAGGGACCGGGCGATTTGCGGGATCAGCTCAGGCGGCATCTGTGCGTTCACGGTGGCCTGGGAGCGTCCGGACCAGTTCAACAAGGTCCTGAGCCATGTCGGAAGTTTCACGAACATCCGCGGCGGACACAATTATGAGGCGCTGATCCGGAAGACGAAGCCCGTCAAGCCCATCAAGGTGTTCCTGCAGGACGGTTCCAACGACCTGGACAATGAATTCGGCAACTGGCCGCTGGCAAACCAGCAGATGTACGCGTCGCTGAAATACATGAAGTACGACGTGAAATTCGTCTTTGGCGAGGGGAAGCATTCGGGGGTGCACGGGGGAGCGATCCTCCCGGAGTCCCTGGAATGGCTCTGGAGCGATCGCGTGGAGAAGCAGTAGTCGGGAACAAACCGGGGACCGGATCGTGGAATCCTTCAATATGATTCTTGGAGAGGCATGATGACCTGTCGCGTGATTCTTCCGGGGGTGCTGGCAGTGGGCGTCCTGGCGGGTGCGGCGTTCCAGGACAAATCGGCCAAGGAAGTGATGCAGGCCGCCAATAAAGGCAAAGATTCGCTCTGGGCCAAGGTGACCGCGGGCAAGGGCACGGATGAGGACGCGAAGAAGCTCGCCGATCTTTATGAAGCCCTCTCGAAGGCGAAGCCGCCCCAGGGCGACGAAAAGAGCTGGACGACCAAGACCAGCGCGCTCGCGACGTCGGCCAAGGATTTGGCCGATAAGAAGGCCGGCGCCATGGAGAAGCTGAAGGCGGCCGGCGACTGCAAGGCCTGCCACAGCGTGCATAAGCCCAAGTAAGCCCGGGTCGGGCCCTACGCCCCTTGCGGAAATAGAAGGCCCCCGGTTGCGTCGTCGACCCGGGGCTTTATTCAATTCAGCCGTCGATGCGGGCGACCCCGAAGGGGAGCAGCTCGATCTCCAGCGGGGAGCCGGAGAGGGAGTCGCCCGGATCGGTGCGGAACACCCCCGCCATCGTCATCGCCGCCATGGCGTTGGACTCGTCGATCCGCTTCAAGCGGACCTCTCTGCTGAGGATCGGGCAGGCCAGACGGACCTTCTGGGGCCGTTCCGTCAGGTTCGCCAGGAGGATGCGCGTTTTTCCGTTCTTCGTGAGACCGATTCCCTCCACCACCAGATCGTTGCCCGACGTCCAGGGCAAAATGCCGGCGCCGGCGAACTCGCCCACGTCGGCCAGGACATGATAGAGGGGAAACGCCCAGCCGGGCATGGACGGGAAGGCCGGGTGCAGGGGCGGATCCTTCTCCCGCTCCATGACCCCCAGGCGGCCGGTCGTCTCGTAGTAGGTGAGACTGTACACCCCGGGGCGCGCGAGCGCCTTCAGAGAGCCGAGCGTCCATCCGGCGCCGAATAGCGACATCTGGCGCGGATCGACCCGCGCCGGCAGTTCCCCCGGCGGCGTCTCGGTTTCCGTGCCGATCGCGTTGGGGTTGAACCGCGGCCTCAGCGTGATGGGGCCGATGGCCATCGGATGATTTTCGCCGATCAGCCGGGCGCTCTCGACCGTCGCCTCCATGCCTTCCAGATTCTCGACGAGCGTCCGGTTGTCGAAGGCGTGCACCTGCGGGTTGATCGAATAGCAGAGGAGCTCGACGTCCTTGGGGGGATGGGCGCGGTTGATTTCGGCGAAATATGCGTTCGTGCCGGCGCCGACATGGGCGTCGGGGTGGAACGGGATCAGGATTTCTCGGGCGAGGGCCACCCACTTCAGAGACGTGGTCTTTTCCGACTTGTGGAAGATCAGCCAGGTTCCGATGGGGGCGTCGGCACGCACGAGCTTGGGAATCAGGTTCTTCAGCTCCTGCTCCGCGGCATCGGTCAGGTGAAGCGCGATTTCGAGGCGCACCCCCAGGGCGCGTGCTTCGCTAGAGGCCCGAAGCAGCTGGACATCGGCGTCCGACGCGCCCGGGGTCAGATCCAGCCGGAGATGCGTCAGATGGAGCGCCTTCAGGGTCGATACCTCCAGGGGCGTTAGCGGCTTGCCGTGGCTGGCGGTTCCCAGGCCCAGGCGCGGCAGCGTGCCCGTCGGCGCCGAGCCTA
>DATGFI010000298.1:0-5255 GCA_035309205.1 Planctomycetota bacterium
CCTGCGCTTGCCTCGAACTCCTCCATCCTCTATGGCTCTCCGGTGCGGACGAGAGCGCTTCCAGGCCCGGATGCCCGGGTGTTGAGTTTCCCGGTACCGCAATCTGGGGGTTGGGCGTCACGGCGGCCTGCCAAAGCGGGACTTCCCTTGCACCCCGCTCCGGCTTCCTCTAGGCTGTTCCAAAGGCAGAAGATGCCCCTTCGGATTCGCCTTCCAGTCGAGGGCCATCGATGGACCCGGTTATCGAGACTCAGGGGCTTACCAAGATCTTCAAGGACTTCCGCGGGCGGCCCAAGCAGACGGCACTCGACAACCTGTCCATCCGCATCGCCCCAGGCGAGGTCTTCGGCCTGATCGGCCCGAACGGGTCCGGAAAAACCACCACGTTCAAACTCCTCCTCGGGCTCCTCTTTCCCACCTCGGGCACGGCCACGGTCTTGGGGCAACCGCCCACCGACGTCTCGGCGAAGAAACGACTGGGCTTCGTTCCGGAAGAATCGCATCTTTATCGATGGCTTAATGCTGATGAAACGCTCGACTTTTTTGGTCGCCTGTCGGGCCTGGACCGCGCCACGCGACGTCGCCGCGCCGACGAGCTCGTTGAGCGATTCGGTCTGGTCCAGGCGAGACGCCGAAAGCTCCGGGAGTATTCGAAAGGGATGACCCGGCGGGTCAGCTTCTGCCAGGCCCTGCTCAACGATCCGGATCTCCTCATTCTGGACGAGCCCACGAGCGGCCTGGACCCGATCTCTTCCCGCCAGATCAAGGATCTCATTCTCGACCTCCGGAAGCGCGGGAAAACCGTCCTTCTTTCCAGCCATCTCCTGTCGGATGTGCAGCATACCTGCGACCGGATTGCCATTCTCCATCAAGGCCAGACCAAGCTCTACGGATCCGTTCACGATCTGCTCGTCCGCCACGACTCGGTGGAACTCACGTTCAAGGGTCTGTCTGAAGCCGGCAGGAAGAAGATCGAAGACCTCGCCAGGGCAGAGGGCGCCCATCTGATGCATGCGGAGAATACTCAGGAAACCTTGGAGGCCGTCTTTCTGCGGACCGTCCAGGAGAGCGCTCAAGGGGCCTCTCCAGCTACACCTCAGGAGAAAGGTCGGAATCCTGCCGACAACAGTCCATCGACGAAGTGAGTTCCGAGGAAGAATCAAGCCAAGCGCCCCTCCCCGTTCTGAAGGCCGATCCTACGGCCGATAGGAGAGGCGGAAGCGAGGGCGCCCGAGCTGAGCCCCGCGTGCGCCCTCCCCACCGGCGACGGATCGCGGCCTCCATTCCGGAACGATCGCCGATCCCGGCCTCGAGAGTCCGTCCCCCACCCTCCTGAAACCCCTGCCGCCGCTAGGAGCGTCCGGGAGGCGCCCGATCCCAGCACCCGTGCTCGGAACGGGAGGCCTCCTGGACGGCCCCGGGAAACTCTCCGCGTTTTCCGGAACCGGCCCGCTACCTCCTGCGTCCAAGCAGAAGCTTGGAGGCCGGCATGTCGGACTGGCTGCGCTCCCTCTTCGCCCTCTCCCTCTGCAGTTTCCTCGCCCTGCCCCTGGCCGCCCGGACCGCGCCCGCCCCAGCCTGGTTCAGGGGGAACACCCACACCCACACGTTGTGGAGCGACGGCGAAGCCGCGCCCGAATATGCCGCCGACTGGTACAAGAGCCACGGCTACCAGTTCCTCGTCCTTTCCGATCACAACATGTTCGCCGAGGGGGAGAGGTGGAAACGGATCGGTCCGGGCCGGAACGACATGCGGCCTGAAACCTTGAAGCCGCTCCTGGACCGATTTGGGAAGTCGGTCGAGCTGCGCGAGCGCGGCGGAGTCCAGGAAATGCGGCTCAAGACGCTCGACCAGCTTCGAGCGGCCTTCGAAGAAAAGGACCGCTTCATCTTCATCAAGGGGGAGGAGATCACCGATGAGCACGCGAAGAAGCCCGTCCACCACGGCGCCATGAATCATACGAATCTGATTCCCCCGCCCGGCGGCGCTTCGGTCCGCGACATCCTGGAACGCACGGTGCGCGCCGCGCAGGAGGAAGAGAAGAAAAGCGGGCGGCCGGTCCTGCTCCATCTGAATCACCCGAACTTCGGATGGGCCGTCGAACCCGACGACATCGCTCACGTCGCGGGCGAGCATTTCTTCGAGGTCTATAACGGACACCGGGGCGCCTGGAACTACGGCGACCATCGACACAAGAGCACGGAGCAGATCTGGGACTACGTGCTGGCGATGCGCCTCGGAAAGCTCGGGGGCGCCCCGCTCTATGCGCTGGCCACCGACGACACCCACCAATACTTCAGGGATCAGGCCGTGACGAACCCCGGGCGCGGATGGGTAATGGTCCGCGCCGAGGACCTGAGCGCCGAGGCGATCACCCGGGCGATGCTCGCGGGTGATTTCTACGCCTCCAGCGGAGTGACGCTGGAGGCGGTGACCTCGGACCAGGGGGGCATGAAGGTGCGGGTCGCGGCGCAGGCCGAGGTGAGATATACGATCCGGTTTCTGGGAACCCGGACGCTAGGGGACAGGCTGGGCGAGATCGGCATCGTCTTGCAGGAGTCGACCGGTCCCGTCGCGGCCTATTCGTTCAGGAATGACGAGCTCTACGTTCGGGCGACGGTGGTGTCGAGCCGGAAGCATCCCAACGGGTATTCGCCGGAGGACTTCGAGTCCGCCTGGACTCAGCCGGTCGTCGTTCACCGACTCACCAAGTAACGGGCCGCCTTGGCCGCGGCCCTTTCGTCTTGCGACCGCGAAAGGAACAGGACCAGCCCCAGCATCAACACCCAAGCACCTTTGATGTCCTAAGGATTTTACACCTCGGCGAAGGGAGTTGCCGTCTGCTTCCGATCGTCCATCGTTCCATGGCGACAAAACCCGCTGCGGGGTACAATTGCAGACCGGAGGGTGCCCCCCATGAAGTTCATCCTCGCCCTGATTCTCCTCCTCCAGGATCCTTCGGCGGACAAGCTCATCGACGATCTCCGCTCGGGTGACGTCGACACTCGCGCCAGAGCCCGCATCCAGCTCAAGAAGTTGGGCATGGCCGCCGTGCCGGCGCTCGAGGCCGCGACCCGGGACTCCGACATCGAACTGTCCGAATCGAGCAAGGCCATCCTGAAGGAGATCCGGGTGGCGATCTCGGCCGACGCCGTCAAGGACATCCTCAAGCTGGGCCGCGAGAAACACGACAATAAGGACTACGACGGCGCCATCGCCGAGTTCGACAAGGCCCTTGAACTTCATCCCAGATCGATTGACGCCCTGCTCGCGCGCGGCGTGAGTCGGCAGGCAGCCCAGAAACGCGAGCCGGCCATGGCCGACCTCAATAAGGCAATCGAACTCGCGCCCACTCGAGCGGACGCGTTCCGGATCCGAGCCCAGGTCCGCGTGGCGCAGCGGGACATCTTCGGCGCGTCCAACGACTACGCCGAAGCGCTGGAGCTCAATCCGAAGATGGCCGAAGCCTGGTGCGGACGCGGCTATACCAAGCAGATGCGCGGCGATATTCCCGGGGCGATGGCCGACTACGACAAGGCCCTGGCGCTGAAGCCGGACCTGGGAGACGTCTACGCGAACCGGGGGCAGCTTCATTCCTGGCAGCGGGATTTCAACGCTGCGATAAAAGATTGCGCCCGGGCGGTGGAACTGGACCCGAAGAACAGTCAGGCTTGGGTGACCCTGGGATGGTCGAAGTCGAACCTGACCGAATTCGAAAGCGCGGTCGGCGACTACACGAAGGCGCTGGAGCTGGATCCGAACAATGCGGTGCTTTGGAACAGCCGGGGCTGGACACGAATCAACACCGGCGACCTGGACGGCGCGATCGCGGATTGTACCAAGGCGATCGAACTGGATGCACGGCCCGCGATATCCTTCATGAACCGCGGTCTGGCCAAGCAGGGAAAGGGCGACTACGACGCGGCGATTGCAGACTACGATCGCGCCATCCAGATGCAGCCGGGGTATGGGGATGCCTTCTGCGCGCGGGCTTCGTCGAAGAAGGCGAAGGGCCAGCTGAAGGAGGCCCTCCAAGACTGCGACAAGGCGGTCGAGGTCAGCCCAGGCGGCTGGTGCACGTTCAATCGCGGCTGCATCCGGCAGGAAATGGGGGACCTGTCGGGCGCGCTGCAGGACTTCCAGGTCTCGGTTGGCCGGGACGTGATGCTGTCAGATTATGCATGGTGCCGGATCTTCTTAATACGGACCCGGCAGGGCGAGGGCGTGGCGGCAAAGGCGGAGTTGGCGGCGTACTGCAAATCCCGGCCTCCCAAGGGAACGAGCGGCTGGCTCGATAAGGTGTTGGCGCATCTGATGGGGGACTTGGACGAGAACACCCTCCTGGAAGCGGCGAAGGGCTCGGTCGGGAAGCTGTGCGAGGCGACGTTCTATGCTGGCGAGGCTCGTCTGGTGTCCGGCGACACGGCCGGGGCTCGACCGTTGCTGAAGCAGTGCGTGGACACCCATCAGCGGGCTTATCTCGAATGGCGCACGGCGGAAGCGGAACTGGAGATGCTGAAGAAAGAGAAATAGATTACTTCCAGACTGGTGACTCCGTTCCGGTTGAAAGCCGGTGAAGGTAGGATAAGGCCCGCCATGTACATTCCCAAGGACAACCGCGTGTCTCTGGCCACCGCCCAGGCGCTCCTCGAGCGCTATGATTTCGGCGCACTGATCAGCGCTCAGGAGCGCGTGCCGACCGCATCCCATGTGCCGTTCCTCTATCGCAAGGAAGGAGGACCGCTCGGCAGCGTAAGCGCGCACCTAGCCCGCGCCAACCCGCAGGCGGAGGCCCTCGGCTCGGCTCCCGAAATCCTGCTCATCGCCCAAGGCCCCCACGGATACGTCTCCCCGTCCTGGTACACGGAGCATCCCAGCGTTCCCACCTGGAACTAGGTCGCCGTCCACGTGACAGGCCGCGCCCGCATCGTCTCGGACCCCTCCCGAGTTCGCTCTATCCTTGCCGCGCTGGTCGACCGCTATGAATCCGGCCGTGAAAAGCCATGGAAGATGGATCTGCCGGAGAGCTACCTCCAGGGCATGCTGCGGGGGATCGTCGCGTTCGAGATCGACATCACATCGATTGAAGGCAAGCTCAAGCTCAGCCAGAACCGGACGGTCGAAGAGCAGGAATCCGTCATCCGCGGGCTGGAGGAAAGCGGCGACCCAGTGGCCAAAGACCTGGCTACCGTCATGCGGGAGCACAAGAGATCGCCCTGAAACAGGCCAGCCCAAGCCAGGAGTCTTTCGGCCC
>DATGFI010000299.1:0-3064 GCA_035309205.1 Planctomycetota bacterium
GCATGACCGGGCGGCAGATCGCCCGGCTTTCGGAAGTCGCCGTCCAGGCGACGCACGATGCGCTCGCCCGTTTGGAAGAGGCGAACTTGGTGCACTGGGTGCCGGCCGGACGGGCGAAACTCTACGAGCTCAACCGCAATCACTACCTCTTCGCCAAAGGCATTCTCCCGCTCCTCGAGGCCGAAGGCGAGTTCCGCTCGCACATCAAGGCGATCCTCCGGCGCGCACTCGAAGGCCACGTGGTCTCGGCCGCGATCTTCGGAAGCGCCGCCCGCGGGGACGACCGTCCCACGAGCGACCTCGACGTCCTCCTCATCGCGGAGTCCAAGAAGGACCGCGAGAAGGCCGAGGACCGCGCCGGCGCCGTCTTCGGCCGGCTGAAGAAGGAGTTCGGCATCACGCTGTCGGCGATCAGCTTTGGTCTACCAGACTTCATCGCAAGTTACCGGAAGGGCAAATCGTTCTTCCAAACCGTGGTTAAAGAGGGGGAAACCGTGGCCGGGAAAGAGCTCTCCGAGGTGGTCCATGGCTAAGAAGGGCCGCCGGGCCGAGGTCGACCGCGGCGAGGCCGGGAGTTTCCGGGCGGCGGCCGAGCAGTTCCTGAAGGCTGCGCGCCTGGCCCGCGAGCACGGCTACGGGACGGCGGCCGGGCTGCTTTTCGTCCACGCCGGGATCGCCTACTCGGACGCGGTCTCGATTCACCTGGCAGGCGTCCGGTCGACGAGCGACAACCACCAGGACGCGGTGGCGCTTCTGAGCGAAGCCGGGGCGCGGATCAAGGACAGGGACCGGGGCTGCCCAGCACCGTCGGCGGCTCATCGACGAGAAGAGCCGGGTGGCTTATACCGGCGAGATCCTGAAGAAGCCCGAGGTGGAAGCCCTCGAGAATCATGCCGAGCGGTTCCGGGCCTGGTGCGAACCCATCCTTGGCGGGGCGTAGGATGGAGGTTCGCGAGGCACCGGAGGAGGATCACGCAAAGGCCTGACTGCCAGCCTAATGCAAAAGGTCTAAACCGCCTTTCTCCCCCAACCCCCCTGACCAACCTTCGGAAATGTCGATTTCCGACGATTGGCGCTCAAGACCCTGAGCGTCCTTTGCCGATAGAGGGTCCATGGACCCCGAATCGGCGGCCTCCCCGCCCGATCCTGCCTTCCAGCCCCCCGGCCAACCGGAATACCCTGCAAATGCTCTCGACGGCCCTCTCGAAGCGGAAATCCGGAATTTCGTGGCTGCCCAGCGCGCTCCCGGCACCCGGACGAAATACGAGGAGTACGTGCGGGATTTCATCTCAACTGCCGGCATCACGACGCTGGAGGGATTCGTCCAGATCGAATCCGTCCAGGTCATCGATTACCGGAATCGCCTTCAAGCGAAAGGCCTTTCGAACGCCACCGTAAACGGACGTCTCACCGCCGTCCGCGGGCTTTTCGGGCAGCTTTACGCGGCGAAGAAAGTCCCGGGGAATCCGGCCGACCCCAAGCTCGTCAAGGGGCTCCTCCTGAGCGACGTCTCGCGCACCGAAGGGCTGACCGTCCAGGAAGCGAAGGCCATCCTGGACACCTGCGACGGCACGCTCCGGGGGCTGCGCGACCGGGCGCTTCTCATGACCCTCTTCTACCAGGGTCTCCGCCGCAGCGAGGCCTCGAAGCTCCGGTACCGCGATTTGACGTCCCGGCGGGGCTTGCTCGAGGTGAAGGGCGCAAAAACCAGCCCCTATGACACCATCCGGCTACGGCCTGAGGTCCGAGGCGTGATCGAAGGGTATCTCGAGGTCCTGAACCGAGATCTGGAGAAGCGGGACACCCGGCCCGAGGATCCGGTCTTCGTGTCCCTCTCGCGGCTGCGATCGTTTGGGAAGCGTCTCTCCCCCACCGCCATCAACGAGATCGTGAAGGCCCGGGCCAAGGCGGCCGGTATCACCCGGCGGATTACGGCCCACAGCTGGCGGCATACCTGCACCACGGTCGCGCTCCAGGCGGGGGTGCCGCTCCACCAGGTCCAGCGCCATTTGCGCCACAAGAACGTGCAAACCACGCTCCGCTATGACCGCGAGCGCGACGTCCGGAAGAATCCGACCCTCGACCTGATGCCGGGGGTGGGTTAGATGGACTCTCGCGCTACGGTTCGGGAGGGATGATGACGTCACGCCCAATCCCCTGCGACTTCTGCGACGCCGTGATCGATCCTGAAGACTTCGAGACCGGGAAAGCCGTCACTCTTCTCAAGAAGCACTATTGTGCGAGGTGCATGGCCGCCGCGGTGAAGAGAAGCAAGAAGCATGCCGCTCCGTCGCCGGCGTTTCAAACCCCTCCCCCTCGTCCGCTCTCTGTCCCCGAGCAGAGCCGCCGGCGTCATGAGCGAAAGGAATGCTCTATTCCTGTAGAGCTCAGCGTCTACCTTGAGAACGGCCGGCTTTTCGACTGTGGCAACGCGGTCCTTTGGAATGTTTCCCTCTCAGGGGCCTTGCTCCGGGCTCTTGTCCTGCCTGAGAAGGCCCTGCCCCTGGAGCCGCATCACATCGGGATTCGTCTCTTGGACGGGGTCCTCAAGGATTTCCATATCCTGGGGCGTCCGGTGCGTCTGGTGCATGCGGAAGACGGGATCCACTTGGCGATGGAGTTCACCAAGACCGAAGAAGCCCAGATGAAACAGCTGCGCCAGCTTCTTTAGCAAGAGCGATCCGGAGACTCTTGACCGCATCTTTGCTCGACGTCATTGAATGGAGGCAAGGTGTCCCACTTCGGCGACCTGGTCCGGAAGTTGCGATATGAACAGGGGCTGACGCTTGAGGCCGTGGCGAAGAAGATCGGATCCCACAAGGGGTACGTCTCAGGGATCGAGGCCGGTAAGGTCAATCCCCCTTCGGTGAAGTTCATCACGAAATTCGCGAGGGCCTTCGGTCAGGACGCGCGCGCGCTCGTCCGCCTGGCCTGGGTGGACAAGGCGCCGGCGATTCTCAAGCAGGACGCGGAAGACTTCCTCCGGTGGTGTGAGGCGCGCCATCGGCCAGAGTCCGGGCCGCGGTCGGTCGCCTCAGAGGCCTCCCCTGCCCCGGATCTGCCG
>DATGFI010000300.1:0-2857 GCA_035309205.1 Planctomycetota bacterium
ACTTCCAGTCGTTCCGGGCGGAGGTGCTGGACTGCAAGCGCTGCGGTCTGTGCTCATCCCGGACGCAGGTGGTCTTCGGCACCGGCCCCCTCAGGACGCCGCTCATGTTCGTGGGGGAGGCCCCGGGCCAGGACGAGGATCTGCAGGGCGAGCCCTTCGTCGGACGGGCCGGCCAGCTCCTGACCAATACGCTCAAGAAGTTCGGGGTCGGGCGCAGCCAGGTCTTCATCGGCAACATCCTCAAGTGCCGGCCGCCGGGCAATCGGACCCCGGCGCCGGACGAGATGGCGGCCTGCATGCCCTGGCTCCAGCGCCAGATCGCGACCATCCAGCCGAAGCTGATCTGCGGCCTGGGCAATATCGCCGTGCAGACCCTCCTGGCGACCAAGACGGGCATCACGAAGCTCCGAGGCCGGCTGACCCAGGCGCAGGGAGTCCCCTTCTTCCCCACCTTCCATCCAGCCTACATCCTGCGGAACATGAACGACCTGCCGCTGTTCGAGGCGGACATCCTGTCCGCCCTCCGGACGGCCGGCCTGCTGCCGGGGACTTCCTAGAGCTTGCCCATGGGGCATGAAAGCTTGCGTTCCGGGGCGGGAAGTAGAATAATTTGTTAAGGTTCCGGGCTGGATTTGCGTCTACTTTACTAGCGGCTATAATTCAGCCACCGGCGGATCGAGGTGCCGGGCATGGACGCGGTTTACTGGTGCCGTTGGAGGTTTGCGGAAGAGGAGCCATCGTTGGGGCATTTATGCCCCGGTGACTGAGTCGAAATTTTCTTTGCGACGCCGGACTTGCTCCCCCGCGAAACCCCGCGCCGACTGCGACCCTGCCACACGTCAGCGCCTCACTTCCCGCCCTGTACGCAGTCAGGCTCTCTCTTTCTATTGAAAGGGCGGCACCATGGCGAAAGGCGTTTGGGGCATTGACGTCAGCAAGTCCTCCATCAAGGTGGTCCGACTGGAGGGCGACACCCTCACCCAGTCGGGGGTGTTCCCCTACGAGTCGACGGGCACCGGCGAGGCGCCCGACATCGACGCGCAGATCAAGGCGACCCTCACCCAGATCAAGGCAACCTTCAAGATCTCCAGTGAACCGGTCATCTTCTCGCTGCCCAGCCACTCGACCTTCAACCGGCTGATCAAGCTCCCGCCGGTCGAGGAATCCAAGATTCCCGAAATCGTCAAGTACGAAGCCCAGTCCCAGATCCCGTTCAACATCGATGAAGTCATCTGGGACTATCAGTACGTCGAGCGGGACTACGGGCCCGGCGAGGAGAAGGAAGTCATTCTCTTCGCGATCAAGAAAGACATCGTCGAACAGTTCCTGGGCAACATCGTCGAGCTCAGGTTCAACACTGAGGCGGTCCAGTTCGCGCCCGTCGCCCTCTTCAACTTCCTGCTCCGGGACCAGGAGGTCAAGGGAGCGACCGTCGCCCTGGACATGGGCGGCGACAACACCGACCTCATCGTCATCGACGGGACGAAGTTCTGGGTCCGCAACCTGCCCATCACCGGCAACGACATCACCAAGGCGCTCCAGAAGGCCTTCAACATCCCCTTCGAGGAAGCGGAGAAGCTCAAGCTGAAGGCGGGCCAGTCCCAGCAGGCACAGAAGATCTTCAACGCCGTCCAGCCGATCCTGCGCGACCTGGTCAACGAGATCAACCGGTCGATGGGCTACTACAAGTCCATCTCGAAGACCTCGAAGTTCGACCAGATCATCCTGCTGGGGAACTCGACCAAGACGCTGAACTTCCAGAAGTTCGTATCCCAGTCGCTGCAGCTCCCCGCCATTCGACTCCAGAAGCTCAACAGCATCGCGGTCGGAGGCAGCGTCGATCCGGGAGAACTGAACGAGAACCTGGCGACCATCGGCACGGCAATCGGACTTGCGCTGCAGGGCATCGAGCCGACGACGAATCGAGTCAATCTTCTTCCCGAGGCCTACCGTCAGAAGAAGGAGCTCAAACGGAAACAGCCCTTCGTGATCGCGACGGCCGCGGCGCTCTATCTGCTGGTCGGGCTGGCTTGGTACAAGCAGGACATCGAGGTCGCCAAACTCGACCTTAGCCTTCGCCGAGCGGAGGAGGTCCTCACCAAGAACAAGTCCATCAAGGAGGAGTTCGAGAACGCCAAGAAGGTCGAAGAAGTGCGCGATAGCGTCACGCCGCTCGTGGGCCTGTCGTTCGAGCGTGATCTCATCCTGAAGATCATGGATGACCTCAACCCCAACATCCCCAATAACGGGGACGACAAGCTCACCGACCAGCAGCGGCTCTGGGTGGTTGACTGGCGTTTCGAGGAAAAGCCGAAAGAAGGCCCCCCGGCCCCCGGCGGCCAGAAGCCGCCAGGGGAAGGAAAGCACTTCCCCCCGTCCAAGCTGCTGACCGCCATCCTGGAGGTGGTCGTCGCCAAGCGCCAATCGGATCAGCAAGCCCGGGACTTCATCATCCAGACCCTGCTCAATTACAACCAGGGGACCCGCCAGCCGGCCAATCCTAGCAAGCCCTGCGTGATCAAGAACAGCAAGTGGGAGCTGCTGGAAGGCACCTCGACTAATTTCTGGCGTGTTGAGCAGGAATCACCGGATCTCCAGTGGCCGGTCCCCAAGTCATTCGCCGGCGAGAAGCTGGATGCCGGCGAGCCGAAGGCGTACTGGCGCTACAACGTCACCCTGGAAATGCCGGTGAGCGAAGAGGCCCGCAAGGCCGCCGCCGCTCCGGCCAAGTAACAAGGAGACCCCTATGAAGAAACCTAAGCTGAGCCCTTTCTGGCTGGGCATGGTCGCCGCGGCCGGCATCCTCCTCCTTCTCTTCAGCCTGGTTGTCGTTCCCTTGATGAACAGGCAGGCCCTA
>DATGFI010000301.1:0-2937 GCA_035309205.1 Planctomycetota bacterium
CGCGTAGGTCCTGGATCTTTTTGAGCTCCTCACGGGTGTGATCCAGCAGGCTGCGGCTTTCGTCCAGCTCCCGGCGCAACTTGTCCCGGGCGCCCACGCTTTGGCCTACCTGTTGACTGAGGGCGTCGATATCCTTGCGGAGCTCGCCGCTCCTTTCGACCTGCAGGCGCAATTCCACGACCTGCGCGCGCAACGGGGCCGCCTCGGCCAACGTAAGCTCATGCAATTCCTTGAGCTTCTTTAGCTCCTCGCGCGCTTCCTTCTCCGAGGCCACGGCCCTCGCAGCCTGGTCGCGGAGGGCTGAATCATGGGCGTCCTTAAGCCGCTTGAGTCCTTCCTTGGCCCGGTTCTCGAGGGTTGCGACTTTCTCGTCCTTGGCACGGATGACGGTGACATGCTGCTCGTGGATGTTCTCCAGCTCTTCGCGCAGCGCCTTCTCGGCGGCGGCCGCCTGCTCGGCCTTCGCGGAGAGCTCGGCCGACCAGTTCTGGACTTGCTCCAGCTGCTTGCGGAGGGCAGCGAGTTCCTCCTCGAGGTCGCCGGCGCGGGCGGCCTTGGCGGCCAGGTCCGAAGCGCGCGCATCGGCGACACGGGCGGCATCGCGGGCCGATTTCAATTCCGCGTCGAGTTCCCCGACCTGATTCTGGAGTTCATCGGTGCGCCGGCTGAGACTTTGGACCCCGGAATGCAGGTCCATGGCCTGCTTTTCGGCGGCATCCTTCGCGTGCATCGCCTCGGCGACGCGGGACTCCGCTTCCTGGAGACGAGCTTTTTTTCCTTTTTTTCCAGTCACGGATTTGGACGGGTCGCTCGGGTTCAAATCAAGAACTCCCTTCCCTCCTGGTTGGACTCAAGTATAACACGGCGACGGAACGTCGGCGGAGGGGAGCGTCGGCCTACGCCGGAATAGAGAATGCCCACTAAGGCGAGGCTCTGGCTCTTCGTCGGCTGGAACATGGTGGGCGCTAAGGGACTCGAACCCCTGACCTCTTGGGTGTGATCCGGATCGGGAATCGTTGAAATTTCGCTCCAGACGCGGTTTCCGCTGACCTCCAGCGAGATCCTATGCCGCGTTGGTTCGCCAAGTGTACCAAGTGCATCAAGTGTGACAAGTGCGGTGCGAGTCGGGTGCGAGTAAGCTCCCCTCTGGTCTCGCCCGCCTTGAGCTCAGGGCGGTAACCATGATAGAATTCTCTTGGACTATGCAAGGAGTCGCTTCATGGACGTCGCCCTTCCCCTGGACAAGATGAGCGTCGAGGAGAAACTCCGCGCGCTGGAGTTGCTCTGGGAGGACTTGTCCCGGACACCGGCCGTGCTGCCCTCGCCCCAGTGGCACAAGGATGTCCTAGACGCCCGGGACCAGCGCGTGCGCGAAGGCCGGGAGAAGTTCATTCCCTGGGACGAAGCCCGCCGTAGCCTCCGCTCGCCGAATCCGTGAGGATCGAGATCCTCGAGTCGGCCCGGGACGACTTGCGACTCGGACACGCCTTCTACGAGCAGCAGCGACCGGGCTTGGGGAACTACTTCCTGGATTCGCTCAGCTCGGACATCGAATCCCTGCTCCTTTCCGCTGGAATGCATCCGATTCACTTCGACCGTTACCTTCGCATGCTTTCCAAGCGCTTCCCCTTCGCGGTGTACTACCGACTGGAGGGCGATACCGTCCGAATCTACGCGGTGCTAGACTGCCGAAGGGATCCTGATCGGACGGTGGAGCGTCTTGCTTAGGTGGAGCCGCCTGAAGGTCAAGGAACGCCCAAGATTTCCTGGATCAGACCTAGAACTTGATTGGTCAACCTATCGTACGCTGTGCCATCTCCTCCGGCCTCCAAGACGCGCACCTTCTGCCAGGACATGAAGATCGGGAGATACCAAACGAGCGATACCAATCGGCGCTCCAACACTTGCTTATCTCCGGCCTTGATGTCCCCCAGCGTCTTCAGAAGCGACTCGGCTTGCGCGGCGGAAAAAGTCCCCTGCCGGATCGTATAGAGGAATCCGTGGGGTTCAGACCATTCTCCTTCAAGGGCCAGGATCCACTGGTGTTGTTGCTGGTCCATTCAATCCTCAGGTGCGGGAGAATGGTGGGCGCTAAGGGACTCGAACCCCTGACCTCTTGGGTGTGATCCAAGCGCTCTACCAACTGAGCTAAGCGCCCTCGGTACGGCGGTAGAGGGCCCCAGTTTACGGCTCCCTTTCCTGCAGTCAAGCACTAATCCTCGTTCCCCCCGCGCGGCGCCCGTAGTATATAGAGATGCTCGCGCTCTGCCTCGCCGTCCTCCTTGCGCAGGATGCCGACATCGATTCATTTAAGGCTCGCTACGAGGCCGCCAAAGATAAAGCCGCCGACCGCGTCGCCATCATCACCGGCGCCGGGCTCCTCAAGACAGATTCCGCCGGAAGCTTCCTCCTTCAGGTTTTCGATCAGGACAAGGACTCCGCCGTCCGCGCCGCCGCCCTCAAGGGACTCGGCGACTGGCGCAGCCCCGCGGCCCTCCAGAAACTCGTCACCGTGGCCGGCGATCCGGCCCAGCAGTTCACGCTGCGCGCCACTGCCATCGAAGCGCTCACCGAACCACCCACCCCCGAAGGCTTCGGCATCGCCAAAGGCATCGCGAAGGAAAAGGGCGAAATCCGGATCCATGGATGGCAGGCTCTCCGGCGCTACCCGCTCAAGGAAACTGAGGCCCTCTGGCGCAGCTCGCTCACCGACACCGATCCCCTCATCCAGTCCATGGGCATGATGGCCCTCGCTCCGCTGAAGGAGGTCAAACTTCAGGACATCGCCCGTCAGGCCCTGGTCGACCCCAACGGCGAGCCGCTCGTCAAGTACGCGTCGGTCACCGTTCTGCAGACCGCCGGGGGCGCCGCCAGCGCCCGCGTCTTCATCACGGTCGCAAACACCCCTGACCCCACCCTTCGCCGCCTGCTATCGGA
>DATGFI010000302.1:0-4574 GCA_035309205.1 Planctomycetota bacterium
TGTCACCGTCTCAAGCCCAGGCCGGAGGATGGCGGGAGTCCTCGGTCTTGAGGGGGATGGCTGTTCCGGGAGGAGAGTCGAGCGGCTCCCTGCATCGAGCCCCCAGCCGATTCCCGGGACCTCAGGCCGCCAGTCTGTCGCGCAGGGCCACGAGGAACTCCCGGAGGCGCTCCGAGGCCAGCTTGACGCGCTTGGCATCGTAGATCATGCCCATGACGGAGCCCCTGAAGAGATCCCGGAACACCGTCCAGCACCCCGCGTAGGTCGAAGCGAGCGGCGCCTCCGGGGTGTCGATGACGGCCTTCACGGCGAGAAAACCCAGCCCGCGGGCCTTGGCCGCGACCGCAACCGCGTCGGCTTCCATATCGATCACGACGGCTCCGGTCTTCCTGGCCAGCTCCTTCTTTTCCGCGGCATCGACCACGACCTTCGGGACCGTGAGCACGTTCCCCGAGCGCGAGGTATTGGCGGCAGATCGGGCGAGGGCGAGCAGGGATGGCTCGGCGGGATGATTCGTCGTCCCCCCCAGGACGAGGTCCGCCGTTCCGAGCTCCTCGCCCAGGGCGCCGCAGAAGCCGACCGACAGCAGGGCGTCGGGCTTGAAGTGATCGGCCAGCACAAGCGCCGCCGCGGCCGCAGTGCGGCTTCCCACCCCGCTCGCCACGAAGATGAGGGACGGGGATTCGCGGAAGCGGAGGCCCTCGACGGAGCGCGCAACGGTGGCGATGGTGCCGAGGGTCGGAGCCAGCTCCTGGGAGAGGGCGGCGACGACGCCCAGCTTCATGGAGAACCGTCAGGACATCATCTTGACGGCGTTGTAGAGCTGCTTCCCGAGCTTGATGCCGCGGCCGGAGGCCACTGTCGGCTCGAAGCCGGCGTGCACCATGCAGGACTGGCAGCGCGGCTCGCCGGAGGACGGTCCGTACTTGTGCCAGTCGGTCTTGTCGACCAGGTCCTTGAACGTGGGGTGATAGGCGTCCCGCAGCATGTAGCAGGGCCCCTGCCAGCCCTTGGGGGTCCGGGTCGGGTTGCCCCAGGCGGTACAAGTGAGCTCGAGCTCGCCCTTCAGGAATTCGAGGTAGAGCTGCGAATTCCCGAACCATTCTTCCTTCACGTTCGAGAGCAGCTTCTTGAAGCGCTCCACCACCTGCTGGCGCTTGAGGAAGAAGTCGCCGCCGGTCTGGTCGAAGTCGTAGCCCGGCGAGGTGATGATGCCGTGGAAGCCGAGATCTTCCATGATGTGCCGGAAGAGTTCGGCGATCTCGTCGATGTTCGACTCGGCGAAGACCGTGGTGTTGCAGTTGACGCGGTAGCCGCGGTCGAGCGCCATCTTGCTCGCGTCGATGGCCTTCTTGAAGCAGCCCGGACGCTGGGTCACGTAATCGTGCGTCTTCTCCATGCCGTCGAGATGGATGGCGAAGGAGAGGTAGGGCGATGGCTTCACCTTCTCCAGGAACTTGGGAAGGAGGAGCGCGTTGGTGCAGAGGATGACGTACTTCCCGCGGTCCATGATGCCCTGGACGATCTTGTCGATTTCGGTGTGGACGAGAGGCTCGCCGCCGCAGACGGAGACCATCGGCGGATTGCATTCGTCGACGGATTCCAGGCACTGCTCGACGGTGAGCCACTCGGACTTGGGCCCGGCCCAGCGGTCCGGCGTGCAGCCCAGGCACGCGAGGTTGCACGTGTGCAGGGGTTCGAGCATCATGACGACGGGGAACTTCTCCTCGCCGCGCATGCGCTTGCCCACCAGGTAGCGGGCCATACGGAAGGTGACTGAAAACGGCTGTCTCATTCGGTCGACATCCTCTCGCTGGATTCACCCGCAAGTTCGAAGCGATCGGTCGCGGGACGGCGCTCCTGGGGATCCAACCCGTCGCGCACCGCCTGGAGCGCCAGAAGCGGGAAATAATGGCGGTACATCGTGTAGACCAGGTAGAAGACGCGGGGGAAGCCGGTGCCCGTGTGCTCGGTCTCGTCCCAGCCGCCGTCGCTGCGCTGCGTCTGGAGCAGCCATTCGACGCCCTGGCGGAGGACCGGATCGCTGATGGGGGCGCCGGTGGCCACCAGGCCCAGGATCGCCCAGGACGTCTGGGACGGGGTGCTCGGGCCCTGGCCCTTCAGGCGGGGATCGGCGTAGGACTTGCACGACTCGCCCCAGCCGCCATCGGGATTCTGGACCGACCGCAGCCACGTGGCCGCGCGCTGGACCCAGCCTTCGCGCATGTCGACTCCGGCGGCGCGGAGGCCGACCAGCACCTGCCAGGTGCCGTAGATGTAGTTCACGCCCCAGCGGCCGAACCAGGAGCCGTCGGCTTCCTGGGACTTTTTCAGGAAGCTGATGGCGCGGGCCATGAAGCGCTCGTTTCGGTGTGATCCGATGTAGCCGAACATCTCGATGATCCGGCCGGTGAGATCCGCCGTGCTCGGATCCAGGAGGGCGTTGTGGTCCGCCCAGGGGAGATGCTCCAGGATTTCCAGGTTGATGTTCCGGTCGAAGGCCCCCCAGCCGCCGTCGGGGTTCTGCATCGTGTGGAGCCACTTGACGGCGGCGGAGAAGCCGGGGTCGTCGCGGCGCCCCGCGAAGTAGAGGCCCATGAGCACGGAGGACGTGTCGTCCGTGTCGGGATAGACCGGATTGTCGAATTCGAAGGCCCAGGCGCCGGGCTTGCCGGCGGGGTTGTTGACCTGCCAATCGCCGCCGGTCCAGACCTGCTTGGAGAAGAGCCAGTCCGCGGCTTTCTGGATCGCGCCGGAGTCGCCGCAATTGCCTCGGGAGAGGGCATGCAGGGCCCAGGAGGTGTCCCAGATGGCGGAGAAGCAGGGCTGGACGCGGGTCACCGGACCGTCGTGGACCTCGAGATCCCGGAACTCGCGCATGGCCTTGGTGAATTCGGGCGAGCTCTTCGAGTATCCCAGGGCCCGCAGGGCCATGATCGTGTTGAGCATGGGGGGATAGATGGCGCCCAGGCCGCCGGGGGGCTTGTTGCGCTCCAGCATCCATTCCTCGGCCTTCTTGAGGGCGAGGCGCCGGACCCAGCGGACCCCGACGCGGTTATAGATGCCCATCCCGCGGTCGAGGAACTTGAAGATGCTGCGCCAGAACGCGTTCGTGAGCGACTTGGCGCCGGGCTGGTCGTAGGGCAGCAAGAGGTCGCGGATCGAGAAGTTCACCTTCACGTGCGGACGCTGGGCGTAGAGGATCAGCATCGGCACGACGATGGTCCGCGTCCAGGCGGAAATCCGGTAGATGTTGAGGAAGCGCTGGCTCTGGGGAAGGAGCATGATCTCGGGAATCATGCTCGGCAGACGGTTCCAGTCGTACTGGCCGAAGATGGCGAGGTAGAACTTCGTGTAGCTGTTGCAGACCTCGACGCCGCCCATCTCCAGGATCTTGTGGCGGGCGCGGCCGACGCGGGGCTCGTCGTCGGAGTAGCCGGCCAGCCTCATCGCGAAGTACGCCTTCACCGTGGCGTTGGGGTCGCTCGGGCCTCCGCGGAAGATCGACCAGCCGCCGTCTGCATTCTGCTGCGTGAAGACGTAGTTGAGCAGGCGGCGCTGACGCTCCTTGTCGACGTCGCCCAGATAGTGCATGAGCATGACGGCGTCGGCCTCGAGGGTGGCGTCGCCGTTGAGCTCGGTCTGCCAATAGCCGTCATCGGATTGGCGGCCAAGGAGATAGCGCTGGGCGGATTCGATGGCGGAGTGGAAGACGGAGCCCCAGGGCAGGGAAGGACGTTCCCCGTAGGATTCCCTCAGCAGCGCCTCGTTCACCGTGTCGCGTCTCCGTCGGACAACAACAATACGGCTACTGCTACCTGAACAGCCCGGGGGGCGTCCCTATCACGCCCTCGAGGGACTGGGGGCCGCCGGAAGAACGGTCGCCGGCTCCAGGGTGATGCCCCGGATCTCCAGCAGACGCTCAATCACGTGCCCGACGATATTATCGGGCGTGCTGGCCCCGGCCGTGACTCCGATCGCGAGCTTCCCCGGCGCTAGCCAGCCGTGGGCCGTCACGACGGATCCCGACTTCGGATCTCTATAGCGAATCTCGTCCGCGGAGACGAGACCCTGTTCGTTTTCAAGATGGTACGTGGGCGCGTACTCGGAGCCCAGCTCGGCCAGATGGCCGGTGTTGGAGCTGTTGAATCCGCCCACCACGAGAACCATGTCGAGCTTCGTGGACCGCAGGAGGGCCATCAGCGTGTCCTGGCGGTCCTGGGTGGCCGAGCAGATGGTGTCGAAGGCGATGAAGCGCTTGGCGATCTCGGCCTCGCCGTAGCGGTCCACCACGGCCGCGCGGAGCAGCTTCTGGATCTCCAGCGACTCGCTGCACATCATCGTGGTCTGGTTCGCCAGGCCGATGCGGGCCAGGTCGCGCGAAGGCTCGAAGTCGGCCGAGACGCTGTTCTTGAATTTCCCCAGGAAGGCCGCGGCATCGCCGCCGTGGCGGATGTAGTCGCAGACCACGTGCGTCTCGGGGATGTCCTTGACCACGAGATATTTGCCCTGGGGATACTTCGTGACCTGGGAGATGGTCGCCCGAGTCTCCTCGTGGGAGTACTTGCCGTGAA
>DATGFI010000303.1:0-3668 GCA_035309205.1 Planctomycetota bacterium
CTTTAGCGATGAAACCTTGAGGCGAATCCAGCGATCCTCGAACTTGCCGGAGTCATTGTTCCCCAGCGTGGCTTGATACGAAGACGGATTCATGGGTTCGGGCAGGAGTCCGGCCTTGGTCAGCACCTGAAAGCCGTTACAGATGCCCAGGATCAGCTTGCCGGCTTTGATGAAGTCGCGAAACTCGGGAACGAGGCGGGCCTTGAGCTCATTCGCCAGGACCTTGCCCGCTCCCAGGTCGTCGCCGAACGAGAAGCCTCCCGGGACGATCAGGAAGTGATACTCCTGGACGAGCTTCTGGTTCTCGATCAGCCGGTTGACATGCGTCACGTCGGTCCGGAAGCCGACCTTCTCGCAGGCGGCGCGGGCCTCCTGATCGCAGTTGATTCCGGCGGCCCTCAGGACGATTGCTCGGGGGATCACCATGCTCTTCTACTTGTCTGGACGGGGGAAAATCTCCCGATGGAGGCCATAAATTCGCCGGAGTTCCTTGATCGGCTCCGGGTGGTCGTCCACCCGGAGGTCGCGGTACCGATCGTTGAGGCCGCCGTAGCCCCAGCCGTCGCGGACGAGCAGGAGCGCCGCCGACTGCATTCCGCGCGAATCCCCGCCGGCCTCCTGACCGGCCTCCAGGGCCGCGATCAGCCGCTCGCCCAGTTCGCCCTTGGATCCTTGAAACGCCTTGGCCATGTTCTTGACGACCTCCTCACTCGCCAGGATGTTCCCCTGGCAGGCGAAGTTCTCGCCCTTCAAGCCTCCGGCCCAGGCGCTGCACTTCTCACCCGTAAAGGTCGCCGAGCGGCCCTTGGCGTCGACGATACCGACCTGTCGCACTGCGGCCTTCCGGTCCGGCTCGGTGATCTTCTTCATTACCGCCTCGGGCTCTTCCCCTTCCGACAGGAGGCTGAGCGCCTTGGGACCATAGGTCGTATTCGCGTACGACTGGGTCGCGACCGCCCCGACGCCGGCCTTGGCCCACGGGACCACGGACCCCACGGCGAGGAACTTCGACTGCACCGCGACGCCCAGCTCCTGGGTCTCCGGGTCGTAGGCGACGATCGAGAAGGTGGCGACCACCGGCTCGGGACCGGGCCGCAGGGGAGCCGCGCAACCCGCGGACATCCCCGCCCAAACGCCGATCAGCATCAGGACCGCGGGCGTTCTTACCATCGCAGGGGCTTCTGCCAGGCTTCCTTGAGATCGGCGAGGGATTCGTCGATCACGACCTGGTCCCGGACGGTGACCCGGAGCTTCTGCTCCGCGACGACCTTGCCGATGGGAGCCGCAAAGACCGGGCCCCTGGCCATGGCGGCCTCGAAGGCTTTCTGGCTGGCCGCCGGCACCTCCACCAGGAAGCGCGACGGGCTTTCGGAGAACAAGGCAACGACCGGGAGGAGGTCCTCGGGGGCGCTGTTGGCCGCATCGAGTTTGAGGCCCAGGCCGCCTGAGAACGCCATCTCGGCGGCGGCGACCGCGAGGCCCCCTTCGGAGAGATCGTGGCAGGACCGGACGAGTCCTCCCCGGATGGCGGCGGCCATCGCCTTGAAGACCTGGCGGCCCGCGGCGACGTCGACCCGAGGCACTTGTCCTCCGCTCAGCCCGTTGACGAGCGCGTAGTGGGATCCGCCCAGCTCGTGGCGGGTGATGCCCACGAGGTAGACCAGGTTGCCGGCCTGCTTGGCGTCCATCGTCACGCAGCGGCGGACATCATCGACGATCGAGATCGCCGAGATGAGCAGCGAGTGAGGGATGATGATTTTCCGGTCGCCGACGCGAAACTCGTTGTTCAGGCTGTCCTTTCCCGAGATGAACGGCGTGCCGTAGGCGACGGCAACCTCCTGGCACGCCCGGGCCGCCAGCACCAGCGCGCCCAGATTCTCGGGATTCTCGGGGCTTCCCCACGCGAAGTTGTCGAGGATGGCCGTCCGCTCGGGGTCTCCTCCGACCGCGACGACGTTCCGGACCGCTTCGTCGATCGCGTTGGCCGCCATGTCGTAGGGCGAATAATCGCCGTACCGGGGGTTCATCCCGTTTCCGATCGCGATGCCCCTGTAGTGCGACAGCACCGGGCGGACGACCGCGGCGTCGCTGGGGCCGTCGTTGGAAGCCCCCGTCAGCGGCTTGACAACGCTTCCGCCCTGCACTTCGTGGTCGTACTGGCGGATGATCCATTCCTTCGAGCAGACGTTGCCGCTGGAGAGGATCTTCTTCAGGTCCTCTCCGAAGGACTTCTTCTCGGGAAGCTCCAGGGGCCTCGGCGGCGGGGCCGCGTAGGTCGCGGTCCGCTCGAACCGCGGGATCCCGTCGTGCAGGAACTCCATGTCAAGCTCGCCCACGAGCTGGCCGTTGTACCGGAGTTTCAGCTTGCCGTCCCCCGGGAAGCGGCCGATGACCGTGGCCTCGACATCTTCCGCCCTGAAGACCGACAGGCATTCCTCAAGCTTCTCGGGAGGCACCGAGATCACCATGCGCTCCTGCGCCTCGCTGATCCAGATCTCGGTGTAGGAGAGGCCTTCGTACTTCAGCGGCACTTTCTCAAGATCGACCTCCGCCCCCAGATCCTCGCCCATCTCCCCGACCGCGCTCGAGAGGCCGCCCGCGCCGCAGTCCGTGATCCCCGTGTAGAGCCCCCGGTCCCTCGCCTGAAGCACCGTGTCGAGCACGCGCTTCTCGACGATCGCATTCCCGATCTGGACCGCGCCGCTGGAGGCGGTCTCGGATTCCTCGTGAAGCTCCACCGACGAGAAGGTTGCGCCGTGGATGCCGTCGCGGCCCGTGCGGCCGCCCACGACGACCGCCAGGTCCCCTTTCTGGGCCCCCTTGAAGGACATCGACTTGGGCAGGATGCCCACCGTCCCGCAGAAGACCAGCGGGTTTCCGGTGTAGCGCTCGTCGAAGAAGACCGCCCCGTTCACGGTCGGGATGCCCATGCGATTGCCGTAATCCCGGACGCCGCTCATGACGCCCTTGAGCAGGCGCCGCGGATGGATGGTTCCGGGCGGAATCTCCTTCGCGTCGGGGTGGCCGACGCAGAAGACGTCGGTCGAGCAGATGGGCTTGGCGCCCAGCCCGCAGCCCAGGATGTCGCGGATCACGCCGCCCAGCCCGGTATTGGCGCCCCCGTAGGGCTCGATCGCGCTGGGATGGTTGTGGGTCTCGACCTTGAAGCAGACGTTGGAGGTCTCGTCGAACTCGATGATGCCGGCGTTGTCCTTGAAAACGCTGACGCACCAGGGCTTGTGGAGATCCTGCGTGGCCTGGGCGATCGTCGACTTGAGCAGATTGGGGATGACCTTCCCCTCGAAGGTGATGTGGCCTGTGAAGGTCTTGTGCTTGCAGTGCTCGCTCCAGGTCTGGGCGATCGACTCCAGCTCGATGTCGCTGGGCTCGCGACCGACCTTCCGGAAGTAGTCGCGGATCGCGTGCAGCTCCTGAAGGTTGAGCGAGAGCGTCATGTCCCGGCTCAGCTTCAGCAGCGCCGCGTCGTCCAGCTGGAGGATGGGTACTATCGTCTTCCGGAACGAGTAGCGGGACCCGAGCTCGATCCGCGTGAAGCCCCTGTCGCCGAGGGTTACTTCCTCGATGGCCTCGTTGCCCAGCACCTTGGCGGCGGCGTCGCGGAGCGTGCCGTTGGTGCCGCCGAAGACGACGTAGCGCATGCCGGTCCG
>DATGFI010000304.1:0-4523 GCA_035309205.1 Planctomycetota bacterium
CATGATGTTTTGCGGCTTGATGTCGCGGTGAATGATGCCGTGCTTCCAGGCGTACTCCAGGCCCTCGGCCACTTGCTTGATGATGCCGAGCGCCACACGTTCGTCCAGCATGCCGCGCTCTTTCAGCACTTGGTCAAGAGAATGGCCCTCCACCATCTCCATGACCATGAAGCGCGATTCCTTTACGACTCCGCAGTCCAGCGCGCTCACGATATTGAGGTGTCGCAGGCGGCCGGCCGTGCGCGCCTCGAGCAGGAAGCGCTGGACGTATTCGGGATCCCGCGACAGCTCGGCGCTCATCAACTTCAGGGCCACCATGCGGTCGAGACTGGTCTGGCGTGCTTTCAGGACGACGCCCATCCCTCCCTTGCCGAGGAGTCCCAAGACCTCGTAGCCCGGAATCCTGAAGCGCTCCAGCAGAGCGCCGGCCGAGGCCTCCCGCTGGCTCCCCTTAGGCTCCCCGAAGAGCTCCTTGAACAACCCTAGGACGTCGTCTTCCGCCATCAGCGTCAGCCTCAGAGATACTGAATGAGAAGCGCGATCTCGTCCGGGCACTCGTCTTGAGTGCTGTACTGGCCGATCAGTTTTTCCAGTTCCCGCTTGATCCGCGGCTTGGCCCGGTGGATGTTGTTCGTCACGTCCGTCTCCCGGATCCCCTGAGTCGTCGCGATGTCCTTGTACGACATGCCATCCATCTGCAACCGGAGCGATTCGACCGTGGGATCGCCCTTCAGGTTTTCGAAGGCCTGACGGACCAGGTTCTTGACCCAGAGCCGATTAAATCCCGCGTCTTCAGGGATCTCCGCGGGGACGTCGAAGGTTCCCAGCGGCACTTCCAGGCGTCGGTCCCGGACCCCTGCATTCCGATGCCGCCGGAATTCCGAGATCACATACTTCAGAACCGCCAAGAGCAGGCTCCGGAACTTGCCCTTGGCGCGGTCCGCTTTCAGCAGGAATTCCTCCTTGCAGATCCGAACGAAGGCCTCCTGGACTACCTCCTCGGCGTCCTCGTGGGTCAGTCCCTGCTGTCTGGCGAACTCCAGGAGCGGCGTTTGGTACCGGCTGACCACCATCTCCGTAACGAGTGCCGGGTTCGCACTCGCCTGACGGATGCAGGTCCACATCGTTGACGGTAGGTGCAAGGCCTGTCCCTCGACGCCTGAAGTATACGTCGCCCCGGCGGGTTCGGTGAAAGGTTGAACGCGGGCAGTTCATGGTACGGGCGAGTGATAAGGAGAATGCCATGAAAAGACTCGTGCTACTGGCGGTGGCGGCGGCGGTGATCCCGGCTTGCGGGGGTACTGGGGGTGATGGCCTGCCGGACTTCTCGGCGCCGGCGCCGATCGTTCTGCAGTCCGACACCTGGTCGACCGGCCCGTCCCCCCAATGGGGCATCCTGGCTCCTACTGCGGTCTATGATCCCAACGTCGGGAATCCCGGTGGCTCCATGTTCATGTCGGCCTACGGGGGAGCGCCGGCCGAGGTCATCTCCGCGGTGCGGACGAGCTCTGGAACATCTGTGACACGATTCACGACTTCGGCCGACCTGACGATCGCCGTCGACGTGAAGCAGGCCGCCGGCACCGTCTCTTCCGTGGATATCATGGACGGCGGGACGTTCGCTGTTGTTGCGATGGCCTACTTCAACAACACGGGAGCAGTCTTCACCATCAACGGGACCAGCAAGACTGTGTTGTTCACTGCAGACGGGGCCTGGCACCGCTACGCGTATATGGTCCGCATGGGGGTCGGGTTCTGGACTCGCGACGGAGTTACGCAGTTCGCCGGCACGAACCCCTCATCCACCGTCTGCGTCCATCTTTCCGATGGTTACTGCGGGACCTGGTTCGACAACGTGCTCATCACCGTCCCCTAGAAGCGACTGCTGCTCTAGCTCCCTCCGGGACTACTACCCGGAGCGAAATCCCGCGCCTCCCCGAGGCATGCTCAGGCTGCCCAGGGGAGGCGCCGGCGCTTTGACAGGACCAACTGGATACCGCAGTTCGACCCTGGATGCAGTAACGGTGAGTGCGCCGTACTGGTTTTCCACCTTCCCGGAAATGACGAAAGGTCCATAGCAGTTGGCCACCGACCCGAATTTTCGGAAGACGCTGGGAAAGAGGGCTACGTCAAACACGCCGTGCTCGTCCTCGAGCGTGATGAACTCCATCGTCTCGTGGGTGCGTGTATCCGCGAGCCTTAAGGCGTCGAGCACGCCTGCAATTCGGATGGGGCGCCCGATGAAACGGGGGAGTGCGCGGCTGTCCTCAAGGCCTGGCTCGCTCCGGTTAGGCCAGAGGAGAGTCATCATCGGGACCCGGACCGAAATTCCGGTCATCGCGAATTCCTGACGCAGCTTCACGCTTTCGTCAGAGTCCTGCAGGTTGGGAATTTCGACGGGTTTCTTCGCGCGGGTCGACGCCACGAGCTCCATGAGGAGTTCCGGCCGGTTCCGGCCAAGGCTGTCGAATGCTCCGGTCAGGATGAGCGAGCGCGCATTGGGAAACGTGATGGGGCACGCCATCGCAAACTCGAATAGACTCTTGAATGGCCGCTTCTCGAGGATTTCGTCGATCGCGCGCTGCTGCATCCCGATGATGGAGCCCAGCCCCATCCGGATGGAGTCCCCCTCCACGGTGAATTCAGGACCGGAGCGGTTGATGTCCGGGAGGAGCGTCCGGATCCCCGCCCGCCGGGCCTGATCGATGTAGACACGCTTCTCGTACATGCCCATGTTGTTGTTGAGGGCGGAAACCCAAAAGGCGAGCGGCTTGTGGGTCCTGAGCCAAGCCGCCGCGTAGGCGAGCTGCGCGTAGCTCGCGGCGTGGCTCATGCAGAAGCTGTACTCGTTGAACTTCGCCATCTGGACCCAGACTTCTTTCGCGACCTCCTCGGGGGCGCCCGCCCTGGCGCAGAGGTCGAGGAACTGCTTAGAGACTCGGCGGCGGTCATCGTCTGTCCGACACTTCTTGATCGCCTTTCGGAGCCTGTCTCCATCGGCTAGGGGGACGCCGGCAAGCGCCGCGGCCACCTGCATGGCGTCGTCCTCGTAGAGCATGATTCCGTAGGTCTCTCCCAGAACAGGGGCGAGCTTCGGGTGCACCGCCCAGGGCTCCAGCTCTCGGTGCCTGCGGATGAACGCATCCTTCATCCCCATCGAAGCCGGTGCGGGCCGGATGAGCGCCAGGCACTTCATGAGCTCCGCGATCCCCGTGGGTCGCATCATCTGGAGGAGGTGACGCATCGCGGGAGATTCGAGCTGATTGCACCCGATGGTGTCCCCGTTCTTCAGTAGCTTAACCGTCGCAGGATCCTGGTCCGGAATCGACTCGCTGTCGAAGCCCCCCAGGATCGTGCAGGCCTCGCGGATCGTCGAGACCCCGCGATTTCCGAGGAGATCGATCTTGACCAGGCCCACCGCTTCCACGCCGTCCTTGTCGAATTGCGATATCGTGACACCCTTTTCCGCCCTCTGGATCGGCGTGTGACGGTCGATCGTTTCCTGTCCGATGACGACGCCCCCGGGATGGACCGAGAGATAGTGCGGGTACCCGTGGATCCGCTTGGCATCATCGACGATCTGCTTGAATTGAGGAGGTGCGATCGGGAGCCGACCGAGAAGCTGATCGGTCGGATGGGCGCGGGGATCATCGAAGAGGGCGCCCATGCTTCGCTGGATGCGGGAGATCTGGGCGTCGGAGAGGCCGTGGACCCGAGCCACTTCCCGGAACGCTCCCCGGGCTTGAAACGTGATGTGGCACGAGACCATCGCCACCCGGTCCCAGCCGTACTTGTCGAAGACGTAGCGAATGACGTCGTCGCGCGTGCGCCAGCAGAAGTCGAGATCGAGGTCCGGATAGTCCGTCCGGCCCTCATGCAGAAACCGCTCGAAGGGCAGGCGGTACCGGAGAGGGCAGACGTTTGTAATCCCAAGCAGGTAGGCCACCAGGCTTGAGGCCCCGGAGCCTCGGCCGGCCACCGGCGCCCCCTTGGCCCTGGCTGCTCGCACGATGTCGTGGACGACGAGGAAGTACTCCACAAAGCCCAGCTTCCCGATCACCCTGAGCTCGTGCTCCAGGCGCGTCCGGCACTCGGCGCTGACCGACGCGTACCTGCGGAGAAGACCTTCTTCGCAGAGTCGCCGGAGCGCGGCCGCTGGCTCGGGCACCTGCGAGGCGGGGAAGACGACGGGGGCCGGAAGAAATGACCAAGCGCAGTCCGCCGCGATCTCCTCCGATGCGTCGTCGAAGTCCTCCAGGTCCACCTGGCGGAGGAACCGGTCGCGCGGTGGGGGAGGTGTCCAGGCAATCGCCTCCTTGGCCCGGATGGCGTGGAGGACGTGGAGTGCGCGGTGATCCTCAGGCGTGGCCATTCGCGCATCCAAGGAAGCCACGGTCCGGAGCCCAAGCCTGCTGGCCTCCCGCAGCAGGTTCCGATCTGCTTCCCAAGTCGTCCCGGGTCGGACGATTTCGAGCCAGAGCCGGTCTACGCGGCCCCGGAGCTTCTCGGCCGCGGCGGGACTA
>DATGFI010000305.1:0-5129 GCA_035309205.1 Planctomycetota bacterium
GTCGCCGGTCCGTTTCAATCTCGAGATTGCTCTCCGCGCGGACTTTGCCGACATCTTCGAAGTCAAGACCAGAGCGTTCGTCCGGCGCGGAAGGATCCGGTCGGAATGGGACGAGAACGCTCAGGAGCTCCGGACGAGCTACTCCTACAACGATTTCGAGAGGCGCTTCTCCTACCGCCTTCGCGAGACGGATACCAAGGCGGTACACGCCAACGGCCGGATCAGCCTCGAGATCGAGCTCGCGCCCGGACGATCTTGGCATGCCTGTGGCCATTACGTCCTTGCGGCGCAGGAGCGGACGCGGGAGCCCCTGCGTTCCTGCCGACTGAGTCACGAATCGGACGCGGAGCTCGACGACCTCCAGCGCCGTTGGCAGCGCCAATCGACCTCGCTCCAATCGAGCAACGAAGACTTCTACCGGCTCTACTGCCAGTCCGTCGAAGACATCGGCGCCGTGAGACTCCACGACCATGACTATGCGGAGGATGTCTGGGTACCCGCGGCCGGCGTGCCGTGGTTCGTGGCGATCTTCGGCCGGGACAGCCTGATCGCCAGCCTTCAGAACATGATCGTCAACAACGGCTTCGTCCGCGGGACGCTCCGGAAGCTTGCCGAACTCCAGGCGTCCGAGCGTGACGACTGGCGCGACGCCGAGCCGGGAAAGATTCTCCACGAGATGCGCTACGGCGAGCTGGCCCATCTGAAGAAGATTCCCCACACGCCTTACTACGGAACCGCCGACGCCACGCCGCTTTACCTCGTCGTCTTGCACGAGGCATGGAAATGGACCGGCGATGAATCGCTCCTCCGGCAATACCGGGATGTCGCCCTGAGTTGTCTCGAGTGGATCGACGCGTACGGGGACTCCGACGGGGACGGCTTTCAGGAGTACCGGACCCGCTCCGCCCGGGGCTACGAAAACATGGGCTGGAAGGACGCTCACGACGCGGTGGTCTATCCGGACGGGAGCCAGGTCCGCCAGCCGAAGGCGCTCTGCGAACTCCAGGGGTACGTCTATGACGCCTGGATGCGGATGGCGGAGGTGTTCGAGGCTCTCGGGGAGCCGGATCGCTCCGTGGAATTGCGGCGGAAGGCGGAGGACCTTCGGGAGCGATTCGACGAACGGTTCTGGTGTGAGGACCTGGGCTTTTACGCGTTCGCGCTCGACCCGGAGAAGAAGCCCGTCCGTACCGTAGCCTCGAACGCGGGGCACTGCCTTTGGAGCGGCATCGCGCGGCCGGACAGGGCGGCCCGGGTCGTCCGGCGGTTCCTCGAGAAGGATCTTTGGAGCGGCTGGGGGATCCGGACCCTTTCGTCCCAAAACCCGGCTTATAACCCGCTCTCCTACCAGCTCGGTTCGGTCTGGCCCCATGACAACGGCCTGATCGCCCTGGGGTTCAAGCGCTACGGGTTCCACGCCGAGGCGGCCCGGATCGCACGGGACATCTCGGAAGCGGCGAGTTCCTTCGAAGGCTATCGGCTACCCGAACTGTATGCCGGGATCGAGCGGCACCCCGGCGGCTTCCCGGTCCTTTACCCTGGGGCGAACGTGCCCCAGGCCTGGGCGGCCGGATCGGTGTTCCACCTTCTCCAGGCGATCCTCGGCCTCCAGGGGAATGCGCCGCAAGGGCGACTCTACGTCGACCCGATGCTTCCTCCGTGGCTCCGGGACGTGACGCTCCGCGGGCTCCGGATCGGCCAGTCCACTCTCGACCTCCGGTTCTGGCTGGAACAGGATCTCACTCGCTGGGAAGTCCTGTCCAGGGATGGACGTGTCGAGGTCGAGGAGCGGCCGTGGCATCCCTGGGCACAGGAAGCCTCTAGTTCGCCCGCCAGCAGACGCTAGCCGATCCGGTACTGACCACCGTCCACGACCAGTGCCTGTCCCGTGATGAAGGCCGCATCCTCCGACGTCAGGAACAGGACTGCGCCCCTGATATCCTCGGGTTGCCCCAGCCGTTTGATGGCTTGCTGGCCCCAGGTGGCTCGCTTCTGCTCCTCCGATTGAGGCCCGATCGCCTGGGTGTTGGTGAGGCCGGGCAGCACCGCGTTGGCCGTAATCCCGTCGCCGGCAACGTCGTTGGCCAACCCTCTCATGAATCCGATGATGCCCATCTTCGACGTGATGTAATGGCTCATTCCGGGGATGGCCAGGCCGACCATGTTGGACGAAATTCCGACGAAGCGGCCCCACTTCCGCCTTCTCATTCCCGGCAGGAAATGCTTGGCGCTCAGGAAGTGGGAGTCCAGGTTCGTGGCCATGGTCTTCCGCCAGGTCACCAGGTCCAATTCATCGATGGAACGGTTGGGGAAGTATCCCGCATTGTTGACGACGATATCGACCTCGCCGAGCGCACTGCTTTTCTGGGCTACCGAATGCCAATCTTCTTCCCGCGTCACATCGAGTTGAAACGCACGGGCCTTGGGGCCGATCCTGGACACCGTTTCGTCAGGAAGCCTGAGATCGGTCACGATCACCTGTGCTCCTCGTTCCGCCAATGCCAGGGCGATGGCTTGACCGATCCCTTGACCGGCACCGGTGACCAGGGCTACTCGCCCTTCGTGCGTGGTCGCAGGTTTCATATCGCTCTCCAAGAATGCGCGGCAACGATCAGTGCCGGACGCTAGGCGACTCGCAGGACAATCTTGCCTGCGGCAGTCCCCTTTTGGCTCAAGTCATGAGCCTGGCGGACCTCCGCAAGCGGCAGAATGCGTGGCACGCGCAACCTGATGACTCCCCGATCGACCAGCGTCGCCAGGTTTGCAAGCTGCGAGGCATCGCGGCGCGCGACGAAATTCTGGGAGCGGACCCGCCGACGGGCGGCCTCGGCGGGGTCCGTCGCGCCCGCGGTGCTCACCACGATCCCTCCCGGCTTCACCACCGCGTAGGATCGGGCGAGGGTTTCCCCTCCGATGAGATCGATGACCGAGTCGAGATCCCGGAGCTTCTCGTCGAAGCGCTCCGTGTGATAGTCGAGCGCCTGCTCGACACCCAGGCCTTTCAGGTATTCCGCGTCCCGAGCCGAGGCCGTGGCGAAGACCCGCGCCCCCTGCAGTCGCGCGACCTGGACCGCGACGGACCCTACGCTGCCGGCGGCTCCGTGGATCAGGATCCGTTGGCCTTTCCCGGCTTGGACAGCTTCCAGGACGAGCTGGTATCCCGTCACGGCCGGCGTCGGAAGAGAGGCCGCGGTTTCATAATCGACAGTCCTGGGCATCCGGACCAGGTCCTTCTCGGCCACCGTGACGAACTCGGAGTAGGCCCCGGACGCGAATCCGAAGACCTTTTCTCCGGGCTTGAACTCGCCGGCGTCCTTGCCGACTTCGGCGACCTCGCCGGCGTAGTCCGCCCCGAGCGTCAGGGGAAGGGTTGCCGGAAAGACGTCCTTGAAGTAGCCCTCGCGGAACTTCCAGTCGAACGGATTCACCCCGGCGGCTCGCACGCGGACCAAGACCTCGTTGCTCTGAATCGAGGGACTGGGAACGTCTTCAAGCTTCAGTTCGCCGGAATTCCCATAGGAGTGAATTCGAATTGCCTTCATCATGCACCTCGTATTAGGTTTGGCCAGTCGTCGGTTCGGTTCCCATGTGACGCCTATCGCAAGCCTTATGCCCTTCAGTCACCAGCGACGATTCTTCCCCCATCGGAACCGTGCTTCGTCGTCGCCCGTGTAATCCGGATCCAGATAAATGTGGAGGCTGGCGATCCGACCGTCCCGGAACTGGAAGACATTGCAGAAGCGGCCGCCAGGAGTCTTGCCTCCCGCCCAGGATTTGCCGGACTTCTTTCCGCGAGACGTCCCTTCGACGACCAGATGGTCGCCCGAGGGAAGGAACTTCAGCCCGTCGTAGTCGTGCTGGATGGATTCCAGAACGCCCGTGAACCCTTTCACCATGTCGAGAAAGGACAGGCGACCGGAACCAAACCCGAATTTTGGGAAGTAGATCTCGGCGTCCTCGTGAAAGAGGTCGAGAAGGTCCGGTCGTCCCTGGTCTGCCCTCATGAAGTACTCTCGGGCTGCGGCTATCTTGTTTTGATCGCTCGTACCCATGACCATTCGTTCTTTCCCTATGTCTGCGCTTCTTCCGATTCAGGATGGGCGGACTCCGCGGCCTGGCCACTTCCGCGCTTCGCCCGCATGGCCTTCAAAGCCTCGCCCCAGGCCACGAGGTCGTTAAGCATGACCGTCACCGCCTGATCCTGATGGGGCGCGGGCTTGAACGTTACGAACTTCTCGAAGTCGGTGAACAGCGAAAGGGCGACCTGAGCCCGCACGTCGGCCACCTTGAGTTCGCCCATCACGAGCCGAAGGTGCTCGACCGCCCGCGTTCCCCCGGCAGCTCCGTAGCCTACGAAGCCGGCCGCCTTGTCGTTCCACTCCTTGAACAGGAAGTCGATCGCGTTCTTGAGGGCCCCGGACGTCGAGTGGTTGTACTCGGGGGTGACGAAGACATAGGCATCAAAGCCGGCGATCTTCTCCGCCCAGACCTTCGTATGCGGATTCGAGTATTGCCCCATCGCCGGGGGCATCGCCTCGTCCAGGAGCGGCAGGTTGAAGTCGGCGATGTCGACGACCTCGAAGGAGGCGTCGCTCCTCTTCTTCGCGATCTCATGGACCCAGCGGGCGACGCTATCCGCCTTGCGGCCCGGTCGAGTGCTTCCGACGATGATTCCGACGTGGATCATGGCAGGCTTCCTTAAAGGGTGTTGGCGTTCGGAAAAGTCAGGCGACGTTGACCTTGGCGGGGGTGACGACCGTGAACTCGTTCTTCCGGCGCCGAACGAAGGCGTCGACGGCGTCCGCGGTACCCGAGACGTCGAGCTGGAGCCAGGCATCCCGGGAGGTGACGCGCGCGCGCCGGAGGTTCACCGTGAGGCCCTCTCCGCGGATCAGATTCTCGACCAGCGGCCGATTGTCCAAGGGCGGCGTGACGAAGAGCTCCACCACAACCTTCTTCTCGTTTTGAGCATTCATGGCTTTGGTCTCCTTGATGCCCTGCAAAGCAAGCTTCGCGCCAATCGAATTCCGAATTCCTTCCCCAGAGCAGGGGCGTCCGAGTGCCGAACAGTTCGGCACTTCCGGCACCCGGCAGTGCCCGACACTGGGCGGCGTTTGATTCAATTCCAC
>DATGFI010000306.1:0-4388 GCA_035309205.1 Planctomycetota bacterium
CGACGTCTACGCCCTGGGCGCGATCCTCTATGAGCTTCTGACCGGGCGTCCGCCATTTCAGAGTACGGGAGTGATGGAGACCATCCGCCAAGTGCTCGAGGATCCGGTGCCGGCGCCCTCGACCCTGAGACCCGGAATCCCGGCCGGCCTCGAGCGCTTTATCCTGAAGGCCCTGGAAAAAGAGAAGCGGAATCGCTATCCGACCGCATCCGCTTTCGCGAGGACGCTGGAGGCGGTCCTGCGAGAGAAAGACGCCCCCCCGTCCGTCGAGCGGCCCGCTCCGGCGACGGCGCTCGCCGAGCCCCCCAAGCCCGTCCGCTCCGCCTCCAAGATCCTCTTTTGGGCGCTCGTCCTGCTCGTTCTCAGCCTGCTCTCGGGCGTCGGAGTGCTGCACCTCTTGAAAGGGGCGCCCGTTGTAGGGAAGTAGCCGTCGAGCGGTCCTTCAGGCGGGCGATGCGGCCGCGGGGTAGCGTCTTGCCAGGAGCATCCCCAGGCTGGAGATCCAGCCTTCGAAGCGGTTGGCCGCTTCCTTGAAATCCGCGGCCACCAGAGGATTACCGTTTCTCATCGCACAGCCCGAAAGGGAATGGAAGAGCCGTGCCCTCTGTTCCCAGTTTCGAAGCGTCGACCAAGGCAACCCGTCCCGGAAGAAGGCGGCCCCGGGCAACTCGACCTCCAGAAGCTGCTCCAGCGAGAATCGATGCCCGTTCTCGCAGCGGAAGACCAGGGGATAGCAGTTCGGAATGAACGAGAGCGGGTGGTCGCAGGTAATGCATGCGACGCCCAATCCTCCGAGGCCATATTCCTGGAGCACTGCTTTACTTCCTCCCGCACTCCGTCGAGCCGGGAGGAGGCACGGTGTTACGGCCCTTGGCCGCAGGCAATTCGGGGGGAGGAAGAGGGGGGCCCCGGAGGGGGGGGGGCGGGACGCGTTCTCCCTCTTCTGAGGGCCTCGCCCGCCGGCACCGCAGGATGTCTTTTCCGTCCCTGCGCCAGAGTTCCGTTCTATCGAGGGATTCGATTCACGAGGAGCCAGTAGAGCCCGAATTGCTTCACCGCCTCGAGGAACTTCTCGAACTCGACGGGCTTGGTGATGTAGCTGTTCACTCCGAGCTTGTAGCTTTCCACCATATCCCAGTCCTCCTTGGAGGAGGTCATCACCACGACGGGGATCGACCGGGTCCGTTCGTCCGCCTTCACGCGCTTGAGGACTTCCAGCCCATCGACCTTGGGAAGCTTCAGGTCCAGGAGCACGACCCGAGGACCGTTCCTCGGGTTTCGATCCGCATAGGGCCCGGTCGCGAAGAGGAAATGAAGGGCCTGCTGACCATCCTCGACACGGTGGACATTATTGGCCAGATTCTGCTTTTTGAGGGCGCGGAGGGTCAACTCCGCATCCTGGTCGCTGTCCTCGACGAGCAGGATCTCGACCTCGTCATAACCGGTCATGGGTGCTCCTTTCGCAACGCCGGACGTCCGGGGAAGGCCAGGGACCGGGCTGAAGGGCGGGAGTCTGAGAGATCGCGGACGACGGGACTTCCGGCACTCCAGGGCCTCCTTGAGCTTTCGACCGAGAGGACCCCATCTTGCACTTAAGAAGGCAGGTCGACTCCAGGACCGACTCCTGAAGTTCCTGGCCCTCGACGATCCTCGGTCGCAGCGGGGAGGGGGCGTCCTCGGAGATGATTATACAATCCGATGTCCCCGTTCAGAATAAATTGGCATGGTTCAATAATGTGAATTACAATTTCGGGCAGCGACTGGGGGGATTCCCGGCATATCGAGGGAAAGCTTGTGGAGAAGGGTCGCTGCTCTGGGACGCGCCGACATCAAGTCCTCCGGATCACAATCCTCTCGCTCCTGATGCTGACCTTCCCCGCGGCCCGGGTGGCAGTCCAGGCTCAGGACACCCCCCCCTCGGAGAAACCTGCGACGCCTCCGCAGGATAAGGACGTCACCGACCTCGATATCGACGACCTGGTCAAGGTCCGCGTGACGAGCGTCGCCCGGAAGGAACAGGCCCTTACGGACGTGCCGGCGGCGGTCTACGTGATCCGTCAGGAAGACCTGAAGAGATCCGGCGCCCGGACCATCGCCGATGCCCTGCGCTCCGTCCCCGGCCTCGATGTGGCCCAGCCGAACGCGAATACGTGGGCGGTGTCCGGCCGGGGATTCAACAGCGCCTCCGCCGACGGCATGCTCGTCATGTTCGACGGTCGGAGCGTTTACTCGCCGCTTCATTCCGGAGTTTTCTGGGATGTCCAGGATACTTTCCTCGAAGACGTTGACCGGATCGAGGTGATCCGCGGACCGGGAGGGACGATTTGGGGATCCAATGCCGTCAACGGCGTGATCAACGTCATCACCAAGAACGCCGAGGACACCCAGGGCGTCGTGCTGATCGCGGGAGCGGGCACCGAAGACCGGGCTTTCGGTGGCGCCAGGATCGGCTTTAAGGCTGCGGAGGACGTCTATGTCCGTACCTTTGTCCAGTACTACAGCCGGGACGGAGCCATCAGCGGCCTCGATGACGACCGGGAGGCCTTTGACGCACAATGGATGGCGAGAACCGGATTCCGATCCGATTGGAAGCCGAACGATCACGACCGCGTGACGCTCACGGCTGAGCTGTATGAAGGGCAATCGCAGGTCTCGAACTCAGTCCCCAGCCTGACGGCTCCCTTTGCGAGCACCGTCAACGAACGCGCAGACTTGAGGGGAGCCGACTTCGTCTTCCGGTGGGACCATATGATCGATCCCACCTCGAACGTGGCCCTGCAGGCGTACTACGACTACTCCTCCCGCCTCCAATCGATCTTCGGCTATGTGCTTCATACCATGGATCTCGATTTCCAGCACCGGTTCCGCATCTTCGACGACCAGGAGATCAATTGGGGCCTGGGATATCGGATCTACTGGAGCGATCTCCACGAATCCTTCGCCATCTCTGCCAATCCCAACCACGACGTCAACGATATCGCCAGCGCCTTCGTCCAGGACGAAATTCCCCTCGTTAAGAATCATCTCAACCTGACCGTGGGTTCGAAGTTTGAATATAATTCCTTCAGCGGCTTCGAGGTCCAGCCGAGCGTCCGGCTCGCCTGGAAGCCTTCCGAAGTTCACATGGTGTGGGCGTCGGCGACCCGGGCGGTGCGAACCCCTTCGACGCTCGACCAGGGGATTCGGATCAATCCGACGGTCATTCCAGGCGCCCTTCCTACGGAAATCAGCTTTTTCGGGGACCCCACCTTCAAATCCGAAGAACTCATCGCCTACGAGGCGGGGTATCGGCTTCATCCGGCGGACCCTCTCTTCCTGGACCTGGCCACCTTCTATAACCGGTACAATCACCTGCGATCGATCGAACCGGCGGCTCCCTTTGTGGAATCCGAGCCGCCCCCCGTTCACGGCGTCCTCCCCTTCTTCGCCGAGAACAACCTCCGCGCCCAGACGTACGGGGTTGAACTGGCCGTAAATGTGAAGCTCGCCCCGTGGTGGCTGGTCCAAGCCAATTACACTTTCCTCAGAATGGACATCGATCCCAAGAGCGACAGCCTCGACACCACTTCCAAGGCAGAGGAACTGCAGAGTCCCAGAAACCAGGTCTGGATACGTTCGGCCATGGACCTGCCGGAGAACCTGACCCTCGACGTGATCGGCCGGTATGTCGCCCGGCTTTCGGCCTACGCGGTCGACTCCTACATCGAGACGGACGTGCGCCTCGCCTGGCAGGATCCTAACCGGCATCTCGAGGTCGCCGTGGTGGGCCAGAACCTGTTGCACGATTCGCATGCGGAGTTTTCACCGGTCGCTCAGCGCAGCGAGATCCCGCGCGGCGCCTATGCGAGCCTAACGGTGCGGTTCTGATGAAACCCTTCCGAATGCAGAGCCGGGTGCTTCCGGCGAGCGTCCTTCTCCTAGGAATCTGCCTCGCGGCCCCGGGTTCGGCGGCCGTGGAGTCGCGACAGGATCCGGGGCCGAGTCTTCCCGAGTACGTATTGAAAGCCGGCTTCATTTTCAACTTCGCCAAGTATGTGGAGTGGCCCGCCGCCTCGTTCGAGACGCCGGGCACACCCATCTCGGTCGGCATCGTGGGCGCCGACCCGTTCGGAGAGGAAATCGACAAGGTGCTGGGCGTCAAGACGGTCAAGGACCGGCACTTTGTAATCCTTCGCTTCCGCGAGGCGGCCGAGCTCCAGCGCTGCCACATCCTGTTCATCCCGCGTTCCGAGAAGGCGCACCTGCACGAGATCCTCAAGCAGGTGGATTCCTGGCCCGTGTTGACGGTCGGGGAGGACGAAGGGTTCGCCAGGACCGGATGCGCCGTCAACATCCTGATTGAGAAGGAAAAACCGAGGCTTGAGGTCAATCCGGAAGCCGCCGAGAAA
>DATGFI010000307.1:0-2677 GCA_035309205.1 Planctomycetota bacterium
CCGGATGATGCCCGCACGCATGCTCCTGGCGTGGATCCTCCCGCTCCTGCCCGGCGCTGCGGTCCGGACGGGCCTCGAGGTCCTGGCCCGCGACGGCTTCCGGCCCCTGCAGGGCAGGCGCGTCGGCCTCGTCACCAACCACAGCGGGATCGACGCTTCCCGGACGTCGAGCATCGACATCCTGGCGGGAGGGAAGGGCTTCACGCTGACGGCGCTCTTCAGCCCCGAGCATGGGCTGCGCGGAACGGAGGACGCCAACGTCTCCAGCGGCAAGGATGTCAAGACGGGCTTGCCGGTCCATAGTCTTTACGGAAAGACCCGGAAGCCGACCTCCGAGATGCTGCAGGACGTCGATGTGCTCGTCTTCGACATCCAGGATATCGGCGCTCGCTACTACACCTACTGCAGCACGCTCGCCCTGGTCATGGAGGCGGCAAAGGAAAACGACAAAGCCCTGCTGGTCCTCGACCGGCCCAACGCGATCGGCGGCCTCGAAGTTGAGGGACCAATCCTCGAGGAGGGGCTCCGCGGCAATTTCATCGGCTACTTCCCGCTGCCGACCCGGCACGGGCTGACGCTCGGAGAACTCGCGCGGCTTTACAACACGGAGTACAAGGTCGGTTGCCGCCTGGACGTCGTCCGGATGGAGGGCTGGACGCGATCGCAGTACTTCGACGACACGGGGCTGCCCTGGGTGAATCCTTCGCCGAACATGCGATCGCTGTCCGCGGCGATCGTGTATCCAGGACTGGGCGCCCTGGAGGGGACGAACCTCTCGGTCGGCCGGGGGACGGACAAGCCCTTCCTGCTTTACGGCGCCCCCTGGATTGACGGCGCCGCGCTTTGCCGCGAGCTGGAGTCCCGAAAGCTCCCCGGCATCCGCTGGAAGGCGGCCAGCTTCACTCCCGCGAAACAGCCCGGCCTGCCGGCCTACCCGCACACCGACAAGACCTGTGGCGGCTTCGAAGTCGAGGTGCTCGACCGCGCGGCGATCCGACCCGTGGCCGCTACCCTCCACGTGCTCGACGCCCTCTATCGGCTGTATCCCGGCGATCTCCGCTTCGGGCGAGCCTGCGGAATGATCGGGCTGCGCTCCATCGAGGACGATCTCAAGGCGGGAAAGTCTCCGGCCGAAATCGAACGGAGTTGGCAGGCGGATCTGGAGGCCTTCAAGGCCGCCAGAAAGAAGGTCCTGCTGTACTGATTAAGGGCCGGGGACGGGCAGGGGGGGCGAGACGTCGATCAGCCGGCCATCGCCGTCAAAGCGAAGGCGGATCACGCAGGGCGGCCCCTCCCCGCCGAACCCGCCGCCGCTGACGGCGCCTCCGCCCCTGGCCATCACGGCCAGGGCGATGATGGCGACGAAGAAGACCACCAGGAGAATCGTCGCCGCGGTCGACGGTCCGCCTTCGTAGCGGTAGATCCAGACCGTTTCCGATCCCGGCTCTCCTCGGATGACCTGGACAGGCTGTCCCAACTGGTCGGACACCTCCTGCATCGACATGCCCGGATAGAGGTATTGGCTCTCCGACTCCGCCTCTTCCCGACCGGTGGCGCAGCCCAGCGCCGACAGCAGCAGCGCGGCACAGAGGCCGATGGAAACGCACCGGTAGCCGGGATGCATCGATCGCCCTCCGTTGTTACTTCTTCAGCTTCGCGATGATGTCCTTGATCTGGGCCTCGGCCTTCTCCAGGGGCAGCTGGCAGGTACCCGCGCCGAAATGACCGCCTCCGCCATAGGACGCGCACAGGTCGCCCGCGCTCACTTTGCAGCTGCGGTTGAAGATGGAGTGCCCGATCGCGCAATTGACGGTCTTGCCTTCCTTCCCGCGGAAAATGCGGACTTCGACATTGCACTTGGGATACAGCGTGTAGATCAGGAAGCGGTTCCCGATGGCGGCGTCGCGGACCGCGCGCAGATCGGTCACGATGACCGTGCCGTCCGCCTTGGAATTGGCCTTGAGAAGTTCCCGGTATTCGGCCTGCTCTTTCAGCACGCGGTCGGCGCGTTTTTGCACCTCGGGATGCTGAAGGATCTTCGAGATCGGGACCTCTTTGACGTATTCCACCAGCCAGCGGAAATACTTCTGAAACTCGGGGCCCAGACCGGTCCGGGGATCCAGCGTATAGCCGAGCAGGATCCAGCCCTCCGGATCCGTGACGTCCTTCTGGGTCAGCTGCGCGCTGTCCAGCCGGTCGGTTGCCTCCAGCAGCTCGCCGTATTTCTTGAACTCCGGGCTCTTGTAGTAGTTCGCGACCACCCGGGCGGCGCTGGGGGCCACCTCGAAGGCTCCCTTGAACTTGCCGATACCGTCCAGCTTTCCCTTTTCGGAGACGTGATGGTCGAACCAGAGCCCGCAGCCTGGGACATAGGGAAGGTTCACGACCACGTCCTCCGCGTCGCAGGGGACTTTTCCGTCCTGGACATCCTTGGGGTGGGCGAATTTCACTTCGGTCACCTTTTCGACCAGGCTGATGAAGACGGCGCTGGTGAGACCGTCAAGGTCGCCGCGGGTAAGGACGCGCATCGAGGCCTCCCTAATAGTTGAGCTAGAGAATTGTAGCGCTCCCATACCTCATGGGACAAAAAATCGGCAATTAGAAGGTGAGTCCGATTTGCCACATGAAGAGGTTGTCGTGAGGGTCGCGGCCACCCATCGTATGGTTCAGCTGGAGG
>DATGFI010000308.1:0-3261 GCA_035309205.1 Planctomycetota bacterium
ACCGCGAGCTTCTGGAGGCTGAAGACGCCCTTGCCCTTCAGGCGCAGGGCGGTGAATCCGTAATCCTTGCACTCCTCCCTGCGAGCGACGATGTCCGCGCGATTGTTCTTCACAAAGGAGGATCCGCCGTGGGCGTTGAGGAGGAGATCGTACTTGTCCAGCGCGGCGCCACGAGTCTCGAGGGACCGAAACTCGGCTTCCGCCTGATAGAAGAGTTTCCGCGCCGCCCACTCGATGCGGCGAGCGTCGGCGTCACCGACGAGCGCCTTCCCCTGAAGCGACGTGCAGTAGTTACGGATTTTCGGGGCTAGGAGTTCGCCGCGTGCGTCCGGCAGGCCGGCGACGGAAGCTTCATCCCCGTCAATGGAGCAGAGCAGTCCCAGGATCCGGAGATCCTGCGCTGGGACGTCCTTCTTCCTCTGGAGGTAATGGGACACCAGCGAGCCGGGGACGATGTCCTCAAGCTCGACGAAGCGGGGCTCTCCTCGAAGTTCCAGCCGACGCGGGCCGGCCTGCAGCACTTGTCCCCGTACGGCCGTGCGGGAGCCATCTTCCTGGACGACCTCGAGCGTCACGGGCGTCCAGGAGGGAAGTGCGGCCATCTCCTTGAGAAGGTCGTTCAAGAGATTCTGCAGTCGCACCAGGTCATCCAGATCTGCGGCAATCTCCTTCTGGACGTCCTCCTCCTTGAAGTCTCGCGCCGCCGCCTTGAGCTCGATGGCCGCCGCGTTATAGTCCCGTCGCGACGCGAACCCCATCGCCTTCTGCCAGGGTCCCAGGTACTTGCGTCCCGCTTCGGAGCGGTGGGGGTCGGCGACGAGAATAGGGCCCGGATCCGGCGGCCTCGGGGCGGGCGGCGCGGGCTCGACCGGCTTGGGAGGTTCTGGCGCCGGCGTCCCGGCAGCTAGGGCCGCGCCGAATGCGGCATCGAATTCTGCGAGGAGGGACTGGAAACCGGACCCCCAGTCCGCGATCTCATTCCTGACAGAGCGGATATCGTCGAGGGCCTTGAGCTCCGCGGCCCGGCTCGCCACGACCTTCAGCTCCAAGAGGCGGGCCCTCGCATGCGCCTTCAGGTCCTGCTCGTGCTGGGCCAGGGCCTGGAGCCACCGGTCGTCGGAATGCTGGATTCGGGCCCGTTCGAGGATGACCTGGGCGACCCTGAAGTTCTTCTGCTCGATGGGCGGCAAGAGTTCGGCTCGGAGGGCGTCGAGTTCCGGAGCCGGATCCCACGGCTTCGGCGGCTTGGAGGGACGGACCAATGTGGGGGGCACGGGTGCAGGGGCAGCCTCGGGCGGTCCCTTCTTTTCGCTCCCGCCTCGGAAAACAACCACGAGGGTCAGCACGATCAGCGCGAGGGCGATCCCGGCTCCCGCCAGGACGAGGGGTTTGCGCCAGGCGGGCTTCCGTTCGGCGGAGCCTCGCGTAAGGGCTGGCAAAGCGCCGCTCGAGGACGTGACTGCCTTCAACGCGGCGATCTTCCTCGCGGTGGGCGGCGGCTTGGACGGCTTCCGAGAGTTTTCGAGAAGTTCCTTCTCGGCTGGGCTCAGACAGGTCGTGCAGTACACGTAGTTGGAGAGGCGTACGGCCGTGCCGGATTCGAAGTCCGCGCCGGTCAGACGGGACTGGCACCGGCTGCAGTAGACGATTTCCTGTCCCATGCCCTGACTTCCGGGGACGTCGGTCGGCGTGTCCCGGAAGAACCCTCAAGCGTGCTCTTATTGTACGACATTTCGGTGGAGGGTGGTGCCCTCCGCGGCATCGGAACCCATCACGGAGGGCGCGAGCTGGCTTCATGCAAGGTGCTTCCTAAGTGCTTCTGAAGCACGAGGCTACGGTTAAAGTACTTCGGGGACGAGGCCGAACGGTCCGGCCTCGGCGTTCATAGATCCCTTTGAGTACTCGAATGTTAAAGAACGGCCCCGCCGCCTCAGGGCAGGGGAAAGATTAGACCCTAAGAATTTCGGTTGGTCTTCGGCTTGGGATGAAGAGGCGGGGGGACTGACCTGCTATAGGGAGACGGCTACCGCGTTCCTATATCCGTCCAGCTCGGCCCACCATCCCCCGGCTCGTGACCCGGAACTCCCGCCCCTATCCCTTGGGATCGCTTATCCTCCGCACTCTGTTTGCATAATGGAATGTCCAGATAATAGTGGACATCGTTCCGACGCCGATCAATAAGGGAGTGACAGCAAGCACGATCGGTGCAGGTAAGGTGTAGACGAGAACTACTCGAATAGCAAACTCTCCCAGATACACGAGCCCCCATACCGCAGTTATGAGCCGGTGCGCACGGCGGACGACCGGATTCTGCCATTTCTCATTGAACGTATCGCGTTTCTGCGGATCCTTTCCCGCAATGAAGTAGCGACCAAAATAGAACATGATGGGCCGCGGGAGCGCCAGCGAGAGAAGACAGGCCGCGCCGAATGCTCCGGTAAAGAACGACTCTCTGATGAGCAGCACGCGTGGATCGCCACCGACACAAAGTGCGAGAATGCTGGCCGTTACTCCAAGCAGTACCAAGACCGCGACGGGATCAAGTTCACGGCGGCGCGCCAGCTCATATACACTTTTGAGTATTGGGAATATGGTGGCGGCGATGAGGTCAGTCATCTCTGAAGGCGATATGAACCGCTTTGCGAGGAAATAGCAGGCCGCGGGAATCGCGGTGTTGAGCGCTATGTCCCACAGTAAGGAAATGACGAGCGGCCGATGGGCAGCATTCTTTGTAGCTTGCATACCGGTCATTTCACCACGAATCATCTCCAGTCGAACACGTGGATGCGGGATTTCGACGCGGTGTGTCCGACCAAGGACGAATACGTTCTGGCCGTCCTGATCGTGGACTTAGAATGCGTGTTCTATCTCGACGGCCGCGAGACCTTCCGCCGGATGGCCGTGAACGACCACATCCTGGGACTCCAGTTCTACTCCTGGGCCGGCAAGGCGCAGTGCGACCAGATCAAGCTTCGCAAGAAGGACTAGCATCCTGCGATTTCTTCTGGCGTCGTGCCGCTGCCCTGCCGGTCATCGGACCTTCCTCAATCGTGGAGATGGCGCGCTCGGAAGACGGCCGGCGCGCCTACGGTCGGTGGAGTTCGTGATTAGGCTCATGGCCACAGGACCTGAGTGGTCCGCATAGTCGATCCCAGCGTTTCCCATCCTCGGTGAAGGAGAGGGCTGCAAGGGCGGATAGCCCTGATGGGGAAGATGTAGGCAGGGGATCTCTGGAATCAGTCGCGAGAACCAAAGATTGCG
>DATGFI010000309.1:0-7032 GCA_035309205.1 Planctomycetota bacterium
CGAACATCGTGCCCTGGCAGATGCTCCGCGACGAGAAGGGCCTCGTCCTCAAGGTCGCCCCCATCGACGACCGGGGCGATCTGATCCTGGAGGAATTCGAGAAGCTGATCTCGCCCCGGACGAAACTGGTCTCCGTGGCCCACGTCTCCAACGCGCTCGGCACCGTCCTGCCGGTCCGGAAGATCGTCGAACTCGCCCACCGGCACCGCGTGCCGGTGCTGATCGACGGCGCCCAGGCGGTCGCCCATCAGAAGGTCGACGTGAGGGCCCTGGACTGCGACTTCTACGCCTTCTCCGGCCACAAGATCTACGGGCCCACCGGCGTGGGCGTCCTCTATGGGAAGGCGGCCCTCCTCGAAGCGATGCCTCCGTGGCAGGGCGGCGGGGACATGATCCTCTCCGTCACGTTCGAAAAGACGAGGTACAATCAGATCCCCTACAAGTTCGAGGCCGGGACGCCGCACATCGAAGGCGTGATCTGCCTGGGGGAAGCCCTGGACTACGTGACCGCTGGGGTGGGTCTGGACGCGATCAGCGCCCATGAGCAGGACGTCCTGGAGTACGGGACGAAGGTCCTCTCCCATATTCCCGGGCTCCGGCTGATTGGAACCGCGCGCGAGAAGGCGGGGGTCCTCTCCTTCGAGCTCGAAGGCGTCCATCCCCACGACATCGGGACCATCCTCGACCAGGAAGGCATCGCGGTCCGGACCGGCCACCATTGCGCGCAGCCCGTGATGGACCGCTTCGGCGTGCCCGCCACGACCCGCGCCTCACTGGCGCTCTACAATACGAAAGAGGAAATGGACGCCCTCGCCGCCGGGTTGAAGAAGGTGGCGGAGGTCTTCCGCTCATGAACGAGCTCGGCGACCTGTATCAGGAGATCATCCTCGACCATTACAAGAGGCCGAGAAACGCGGGACGCCTGCAGGAGCCCAGCTGCTCGGCGGCTGGCGACAACCCGCTCTGCGGAGACAAGATCTCGGTCACCGTCCGAACGGCCGGGGACCGGATCGAGGACATCCGCTGGAACGGCGCGGGTTGCGCGATCTCGACCGCTTCCGCGTCGCTCATGAGCGAGGCGGTGAAGGGAAAATCCAAGCCCGAGTTCGAGGCGCTCTTCGACAGGTTCCACGCGATGGTGACGGGCACGGGCGGCTCCGAGGGGCTCGATAAGCTGGAGGTCTTCTCGGGGGTCAGCGAGTTTCCGGTCCGGGTGAAATGCGCGTCGCTGGCCTGGCACACGCTCAAGGCGGCGCTTGAAGGTAAGAACGACACGGTTTCGACTGAATAACAAGGAGATGGCCATGCTTCCTCCGATCTATCCCTCCGACGCGGTCCAGCCCTTCCGCGACGAGCTTTCGGCCGTCGGGATCAAGGACCTGCTCACGCCCCAGGACGTCGACCGGGCCGTGGCGGCACCGGGCGTCACGCTTTGCGTGATCAACTCGATCTGCGGCTGCGCCGGCGGGACGGCCCGGCCGGCGGTGGCGATGGCCCTGCAGAACAAGGTCATCCCCGACCACCTGACGGCGGCCTTCGCCGGCATGGAGCGCGATGCGGTCAACAAGGTCCGCGAGTACCACGCGGCCGCGGCGCCGCCCTCGTCGCCCTCGATCGTCCTCTTCAAGGACGGCCAGGTGGCCGAGATGTTCGGCCGCGAGCGCATCGAACAGCGCTCCGCCTCCGAGGTCGCGGCCGACCTGGTCGAGGCCTTCAACCGGCATTGCACCAAGGCCGGCCCCTCGATCCCGCCCGAGCAGTTCGCGAAGCTGACCAACGTGCAGGCCTGCGGCTCGTCGATCCCGAGGATGCGGAGGTAGTCGGTGATCGAGCTCAAGCGCGAAATCGTCGCAACCACAATCCCCTACGGACAGAAGACCACCCTGCCCAAGGGGTCCCAGGTGGAGATCACCCAGGAACTCGGCGGCAGCTTCACGGTACTGACTGACTTCGGGCTCCTCCGCATCGAGGGCAAGGACTCCGACGCGCTGGGCCGCGCGTCCGCCGCGCCGGTGGTCTCGACGGTCGACGTGCCCACCGACGCCAAGGCGGTCGCCACCCAGGTCTGGGATGCGATGAAGACCTGCTACGATCCCGAGATCCCGGTCAACATCGTCGAGCTCGGCCTCGTCTACGAGAACAGAGTCGAGCCGGTCGATGGCGGGTACAAGGTCGACGTCAAGTTCACGCTCACCGCCCCCGGCTGCGGCATGGGCCCGATCCTCCAGAGCGAAGTGCGCGACAAGGTCCTCGCGATTCCCGGCGTCAAGTCGGCCAACATCGAAGTCGTCTTCGAACCCCAGTGGACGCAGGCGATGATGTCGGAGGCGGCGAAGCTTCAACTGGGAATGGGCTAGGCCGCCACGGCCGGACAGACCAGGGCATGAAGTTCCCAGGGGCGGGCTCGACGGGACTTCCCAGCGTCCACCCGACGAATGGTACTTTACCGGGCCGGGATTGCCTGCCCATCCGGCTCGCGGCCTGCCTCGGGCGGTCGTGCGCCGGGGCTAGACTTCGATCCGCTCCGCGTGCGTGTAGACGTTGAAGTCGTCCTCGCGGAGGAAGCCCACGAGCGTGACCCCGAATTCCCGCGCCATCTCGACGGCGAGGCTCGACGGGGCCGAGACGGCGCAGACAATGGGCATGCGCGCCATCACCGCCTTCTGCATGATCTCGAAGCTCGCGCGGCCGCTGACCATGAGAATGTGATGGTCGAGTGGGGAACGGTCCTGGAGCAGCATGTGGCCGATGGCCTTGTCGACGGCGTTGTGCCGTCCCACGTCCTCATGCAGCGTATAGAGCACCCCGTGCTCGTCGAAGACGCCCGCCGCGTGCAGGCCGCCGGTCTTCTCGAACAGCGTCTGCGCCTTCCGGAGGGAGTGGCCCAGGCCGTAGATGATGTCGAGCGTCACCTTCAGCTTCGAGGCGATGGGCTTGGCGTTGGTCTTGATCTGGTCGATCGACGCCTTGCCGCAAAGCCCGCAGGAGCTCGTCGCGTAGAAGTTGCGCTTGAGGCGGGCCAGGTCGGGCTTGTGGCCCGAGGCGAACGTGAAGTTGACGATGTTCTTGAGCTCGGGTTTCTGGGTGTTCTCGCAATACCGGAGTGTGCCGATCTCCTTCGAGTTGTGCAGCAGGCCCTCGGCGAAGAGGAAACCGGCCGCGAGCGCGAAATCGTCGCCCGGCGTCCGCATCGTGATCGCCACCGGCTCGTCGTGGATGCGGATCTCCATCGGCTCCTCGACCGCCAGATGATCCTCGAACGAGTGATGGTGATGGCTATGCGGGGTCGCGGGCGCCGGGGCCCGCTTGATCGAGATCTTCCGGGTTTCGTGCTTCGCGACTTTTGGAAGTGTCATGGGCCTCATCATACCCAGGCGGGGGGCGGAACATCAACCATCAACGGCGCTTCCTCTACTTTTTCCCGGCGAGCGCTCTCAGGAACTCGCGCATGAACGCGGGGAGGTCGTCGGGCTTCCTCGACGTCACGAGGTTCCCGTCGACCACGACCTCCTGGTCCAGGTAGATCGCCCCGGCGTTGATGACGTCGTCCTTGATCGCGAAGAAGCAGGTCGCCTTGCGGCCCTTCAGGATGCCCGCGGAGCACAGCACCCAGGCGGCATGGCAGATCGAGCCGACGGGCTTGCCGGCCTTGTCCAGGGCGGCGACGAAGTCCAGGACCTGGGACGAGCGGCGCAGGTAGTCGGGCGCGAAGCCGCCAGGAACGATCACGCCGTCGAAGTCCTTCGCCTGGACCTCCTTGATGTCGGCCTCGGCCTTGCAGGGATAGCCGAGTTTGCTCTTGTACTCGGGCTTCCCCGTCCCGATGAACAGAGTCTTGTGGCCCGCCTCGCGGAGCCGGTACGCGGGGTACCAGACTTCCATCTCCTGGTAGACGTCCTCAATCAGAACCGCGACCGCTTTCGTCCCATTGTTCTTCATGACGACCTCTAGCCCTCTTTGTCCTCGTACTGCTCCTTCAGGCTCTTGACCACGTTGGCGTCGGCGAGGGTGGTGGTGTCGCCCACCGCGCGGCCCTCGGCGATGTCGCGGAGAAGGCGCCGCATGATCTTCCCCGAGCGAGTCTTGGGGAGCTCGGCCGTGAAGTAGATGTCGTCCGGCCGCGCGAGCGACCCGATCTTCTTGACGACGTGATCCTTGAGCTCCTTCTGAAGGTCGGGCCCCCCCTGGCTCCCCGACCGCAGCGAGACGAAGGCGACGACCGCGTTCTCCTTGATCTCGTGATGCTTGCCGATGACGGCCGCCTCGGCCACCGAGCGGTGATCGACGAGCGCGCTTTCGATCTCCATGGTCGAGAGCCGGTGACCGCTCACTTTCAGGACGTCGTCCACGCGTCCCAGCAGCCAGAGGTAGCCCTGCTTGTCGCGTTTGGCGCCGTCGCCCGCGAAATACCATGTGGGGAACTTGGACCAGTAGGTCTGTTTGTAGCGCTCGGGGTCGCCGTAGATGCCGCGCAGCATCCCGGGCCAGGGCGACTTGATGACGAGGAGGCCCGCGTCGACCGACTCGCCCTGCTCGTTCACGACGTCCACCTCGATCCCGGGGAAGGCCTTGCAGGCCGAACCCGGCTTGGTCTTGGTCACTCCTGGCAGGGGACTGATCATGATGTGTCCGGTTTCGGTCTGCCACCAGGTGTCGACGATCGGACAGCGCTCTGCGCCGATCACGCGGTGATACCACATCCAGGCCTCGGGATTGATCGGCTCGCCCACCGACCCCAGGAGCCGCAGAGATGACAGATCGTGTTTCTTGGGGAGATCTTCGCCCCACTTCATGAATGCGCGGATCGCCGTGGGGGCGGTATAGAGAATCGTCGCCTTGTGCCGCTCGATGATGGACCAGAAGCGGTCCTTCGCCGGGAAGTCGGGCGCGCCCTCGTACATGAGGATCGTGGCGCCGTTGAGGAGCGGGCCGTAGACGATGTAGGAGTGACCGGTGACCCAGCCGATGTCGGCGGTGCACCAATAAATGTCGGTGTCCTTGAGATCAAACACCCACTTCGTCGTCGCGTAGACGCCCGTCATGTAGCCGCCCGTGGTGTGGACGATGCCCTTGGGCTTCCCCGTCGTGCCGCTCGTGTACAGGAGGTACAGCATGTCCTCCGCGTCCAGCTGCTCGGCGGGGCAATCGTCGGGCTGGCTGGCGACCAGGTCGTTCCACCACAGGTCGCGCCCCCCTTTCATCGAGACCTCGGAGCCGGCCACGCGGTTCAGGACAACCACCTTCTCGATGGACGGGGTCCCCTCCAGGGCCTCGTCCGCGATCTTCTTGAGGTGGATGATCGACCCGCGCCGATATCCGCCGTCGGCGGTGACGAGGAGCTTCGACTGGCAATCGTTGATGCGGTCCCGGACCGCGTCGGCACTGAAGCCTCCGAAGATGACGCTGTGCGGCGCCCCCAAACGCGCGCAGGCCAGCATGGCGACGGCGAGCTCCGGGACCATCGGCATGTAGAGCGTGACCCGGTCCCCTTTCCGGATCCCCAGCGATTTCAGACCGTTGGCGAAGCGGCAGACTTCTCCGTGAAGCTGCTGATACGTGATCGTTCGCTGCTCGCCGGGCTCGCCCTCCCAGAGGATCGCGGCCTTGTTGCGCCGGTGGGTGGCCAGGTGACGGTCCACGCAGTTGAAGCTCATGTTCGTCTTCCCGCCGACGAACCACTTCGCGACGGGAAGCGTCCAGTCGAGGACCTTCGTCCACTTCTTGAACCAGTGGAGCTCCTTGGCGAACCCTTCCCAGAACTTGAGCCGATCTTTCGGAGTGCATTCCTTCGGGCTGCCGGGGTGGGCGTTCTTGACGAACTCCTTGGGCGGAGCGAACGTGCGGTTTTCCTGGAGCAGCGCTTCGAGCTGCTTGTTGGCCATGGTTTCTCCTCCGATTCCCCAGCGCGGGTCGTGAACCTCCGGTTATAGCAGAAGAAATCAGGTTCGGCTATACTTGGGCGCATGGCCTTTACCGCGTCCACGAACGGACTTCTGGAGCGCCTGGAGAAGTTCGCCGCCGCGCACCTGGACCAGAACTGGGCGGCCGAGCCAAAGCCCGCCCGCCTGGCCCTCCTGGTCCGGGAGGAGCTGCGCCGCTGGACGCAGTCGAGCTACCCGGGCGCCGCCTGCGAAGGAAGCGTCCTGGATGCGGGTTCCCGCCGGCGGCTCAGCCTCACGATTCATTCCGCGCCCGTCAGCCATCGCGTGGAGGTGTGGGGCCTGGATCACACGGAGCCGCCGCGGAATCTCAGTCCTCATACGGCCCATTCCTGGGTCGTGCTCGCCGGGGAAGACGGCCCCGGCTCGGCCATTGAAACGCTCGCAGGCGAGCTTGCGATGAGGGGACTCCGGCAGGTCGAGCGTCGCGACTGCGCCCAGTTCTCGCTCAGCCTGTGGATGGGCGCTGAGGCGCCGGACGGCTGCCCGGAATGCCTGGGCCGGACATGAGGGGAGCCGAGAAGGCATCCCAGCCACGATTCGTGTGATGCGGGGTCTGCCTTCAGGCGCTCGAGGGCGCTCTCCGGAATTCTTCTTCGCCTTTCCGGCGCTCGGATGTATTTTCCATGGAGGATCGCGACCGGGAGCCTAGAGTGTTTCAGAGGGGGGGGAAACCGGAAACATGTGCGGCATCTCCGGCGAGCTCTCGAGATCCGGCGAGCGACCCGGCGCAGGAACGGCTCTGGCGATGCGGGATTCCCTAGCCCACCGGGGCCCGGACGATGCCGGACTTTACCAGGACGCTTTGGCCGCCCTCGGCAGCCGACGCCTCAGCATCCTCGATCCCTCCCCCGCCGGACACATGCCCATGACGGACGAGGCCTCGGGCCTCGTGCTCGTCCTCAACGGCGAGATTTACAATTTCAAGGAACTGCGGCGGGACCTGGAGGCCCAGGGCGAGCGCTTCCGGTCCGGCGGCGACACGGAAGTCCTCCTGAAACTCCTCGCCCGCGAGGGCCGCGCGGCGCTCGGGAAGCTGCGGGGCATGTTCGCGTTCGCCTGCTGGAATCCGCGGCGGCGGCTCCTTCTCCTG
>DATGFI010000310.1:0-3433 GCA_035309205.1 Planctomycetota bacterium
GCGGCGCTCGCGGAGGTCCTCCGATGAAGACGATCTTCGAGAAAAGCCATCCCGGGCGCTCGACCGCGTACTTCGCGGCGCCCGCCCCCGAGGAGAAATCGGCGGCCTCGCTCCTCCCGCCGGGCTCCCTCCGCGCCAAGCCCCCCGGGCTCCCGGAAGTCTCCGAGCTCGAGATCGTCCGCCACTTCACGGAGCTCTCCCACCGCACGTTCTCGATCGACGGGAACTTCTATCCGCTGGGCAGCTGCACGATGAAGTACAACCCGAAGATCAACGAGAAGATCGCCGCGATGAGCGGGTTCGCGAAACTCCATCCGCTCCAGGGAGAAGACACCGTCCAGGGCCTGCTCGAGATCATGTGGAGCCTCGAGCGGATGCTCGCCGAGATTTCCGGGATGGACGCCGTGACCCTTCAGCCCGCGGCCGGCGCCCAGGGCGAGCTGACCGGCCTCCTCCTCATCCGCTCCCATCACCAGGAGAACCGGCAGGACCAGCGCAAGGAGATCCTGATCCCCGACAGCGCCCACGGCACCAATCCCGCCACGGCCACGCTCTCGGGCTACAAGACCGTCAGCGTGAAGAGCGACGAGCGCGGCGGAGTGGACCTCGCGGACCTCCGGTCCAAGCTGTCCGAACGGACGGCCGGGATGATGATCACGAACCCCTCGACCCTGGGCCTCTTCGAGGAGAACATCCAGGCGATCGCCGACCTCGTCCACAAGGCCGGCGGCCTCGTCTACATGGACGGCGCGAACATGAACGCGATCCAGGGGAAGGCCCGGCCGGGCGACTTCGGGATCGACGTCATGCACTTCAATCTGCACAAGACGTTCTCGACCCCGCACGGGGGCGGCGGCCCGGGCTCGGGTCCCGTCGCCTGCAAGAAGTTCCTCGAGCCCTACCTTCCCGTTCCGCGCATCCAGAAGGAAGGAACGAGCTTCCGCTTCGACTTCGGCCAGCCCAAGTCGATCGGCAAGGTGAAGGCGTTCTGGGGCAACGTCGGAATGCACATCCGGGCTTACACCTACATCCGCTTCCACGGCCCCGAGGGCATCCGCCGCAACGCCGAACATGCGGTCCTGAACGCGAACTACCTGATGTCGCTGCTCAAGAAGCGCTTCAAGGTCGCCTACCCGCGGCTCTGCATGCATGAATTCGTCATCGACAACACTCCTTATGCGAAGAAGACGGGCGTGCGCACCCTGGACATCGCCAAGCGTCTCCTCGACTACAACTACCATCCGCCGACGATCTACTTCCCGCTCATCGTCCACGAGGCCATGATGATCGAGCCGACGGAGACGGAGAGCCGCGAGACCCTGGACGCCTTCGCGGCAGCCCTCCTCAAGATCGCCGACGAGGCCAAGACCGATCCCGAAAAGGTGAAGAACGCCCCGCACACGATGCCCGTCAAGCGGCTCAACGAGGTGAAAGCCGCCAAGGAGCCCATCGTGCGCTGTTATACGTGCGGATGACGGAACACGCGTCCTGCGGCGCCTGCGGCGCGGACGACGCCTTCCTGCTGTTCGCGGCCCCCGACACCCGCAATCCTTCCTCCGGCGAGCTCTTCCCCGTCGGACGCTGCAGACGCTGCGGCCATGCCTACGTCCTCGAGCGGCCTTCCCCCGCCGAGATCGGACGATATTATCCCGCCGACTATGCGGAGCACCGCCGGAGCGATGCGCCCTCCAGGCGCCGGCACTCGAAGCGGCACCGGCACGTGCGGCTCTCACCCGGGGACCGGGTCCTGGACGTGGGCTGCGGGAGCGGCTACGACCTCCTCCGCCTGAAGGACCGGGGTGCGGAGCTCTTCGGCGTCGAGATGAACCCCGAGGCGGCCGCGCACGCGCGCGCGGCCGGCATCACGGTCTTCCAGGGCTCCGCGGAGCGGGCGGACTTCCCCGACCGGCATTTCCACCAGGTCACGATGAACCACTGCCTGGAGCATTTCCATGATCCCCGGGCGGTGCTCACGAACATCCGCCGCATGACCCATCCGGACGGCGCCGTCCACCTGACCTTTCCCACCGCCGAGGGCGCCGCGTTCCGGGTCTTCCGGCGGCACTGGTATCATCTCGACGTCCCGCGGCACCTCCACTTCTTCACGCACGACTCCTTCGTGCGGCTGGCGAAGGAAACGGGACTCCGGATCGTGCACCGCGCCTGCACATCGGGAACGCGCGGCTTCCGCCACAGCCTGGGGGCGGCCTGCGGGGGAGAAGGCCTGATCCGGCGACCGCCGGCCTCGTGGATCGCGAGGGTGGGCTTGCGCCTGGTGGATGGACTGCGCCTCGGCGAGATCGCGGAGTATATCCTCCGGCCTTAGCGGAGGATGACGCCGCCCCAGTTCAGGCCGTAGTAGCCGCCGTTGTAGCGCCAGCCGTTCTGGTAGTAGTTCCTGCTCCGCAGGTACGGCGCCCACCAGTAGGGTCGGAAATACGGCGAGAAGGCGAAGCTCGGGGAATAGAAGTAGCCGTCCATCTGTGAGAGGGCGCCATTGAGCTGCGCGTTATAGGCGTCGACGGCCGCCTGCCGCGCCGCACGCTCTTCCTCGCGGTGCTGCTTTCGGGCTTCCTCGGCGGCGTCGGCGCGTTCCCGGGCCTCGATTCGCCGCCGCTCCATCAGCTGGATCTCGGCCTTGGTCACCCAGTGGTCGTCCACGAAGACCAGGCCCCGGGCTTCCTGGGCCTGCTCGAAGGTCAGCCACTTTCCGCCGATCTTCTCGTGGCGCAGTTCGGCATGAGCCCCGGCATGCTCCGGATTGATCGAAAGGATCTTTTCCGCGAGCGGCGCCACATAGCGGGTCAGGCCCTTGGACTTCGCCCATCCCAGGAGCTCATAGAGTTCCCCGACATTGGTCGAATGCTGGAGCGTCTTCCAGCGCTCCTCATACTCGTTCAGGGGGGTCTTGCCGGGATTGATGGCCGAGACATCCTTGGCATCGAGCGTGATCGTCCCGGCGCCGACTTCAATGGTGACTTTCTGCGCGTCCTTCCGGGACACGTTGCCGGTCAGCTTGCTGCCGTTGGTCAGCTGGATTTCGTCCGCGACGCACCAGGTCGCGGCTCCAGCCACGATGAGGACCGTCAGGGTCAGCTGCTTCATACGTACCTCGAATTCCGTTCTCTCTAAGTATAACACCGTTGACCCCTCCCTTCCCTCCCCTAATCATGACGGAATCCGGACGCAGTTCCATTACAACAGCGGCCAGATCAGCGAGCGGACGAACCAGGGGTGGAAAAGGAGCGGCGCGGGGACCAGGACCCAGAACAGGGTCCACGCCCGGCCCCCGAGCCCCCAGCGGCGCTCTGCCAGGAGGAGCAGCCCGTGCAGAAGAAAGTAGGCCGAAGGCAGTCCATAGCCGCCCCCCACCGGGACGCTGAGGAGACCTTCATGGAGCAGGCCGGAGAACACGAACGTCAGCAGAGTCCCC
>DATGFI010000311.1:0-2492 GCA_035309205.1 Planctomycetota bacterium
GCACGTCCTCATTCTTCTCCGGCCTGAATAGCTTGCCGAACAGCTTGGGGACATATAGGGAGAGGACGTATCTACCCGCCGCAGACCCCAGCACTCCAATCGGAATCACCAGCCAGAGATTCAGGTCATAGATAACCTGCAGGGCGATCATGATGGTAAATGCCGGAGGAAGGGGAAAGGGAATGACGTCCACCAGAAAGGAGCCAGCAAAGACCATCAAGTACTGCCACCACATCGGAGGATCAATCCTTCCCTGGGTCTCGGAAGTCCAAATCAGGTTCGAAGACAGGGCGGACATTCATCGGGCTCGATGGCGTCACGCTTCCCGGGACTTTCGGGTTTCATGGTCTCGCTCCCGTCTCCTGCCCCCAGATCTTGGGTCCTCCGCGGACCCGTCGGATCAGGAGTCGACCCGACCACGCCATGAGCCAGGCTCCAATCATGAGGGAAAGGCCTGGGTCGACCCAGGGCCATCCAGCAATTTTGATCGCAGGGACCCCGAGGAGGCCGACCACCGTCAGTGCCCCATCAGAAAGTTCATGGGCCAGCGCTGCCCGGAAGGACCAGAGATTCTCGGCGGGCTTCCGGAGAAGATACGCCGTCGCAAGGTTAGCCACCAATCCGATGAGGGCCAGAAGCATGAAGAGAGGTTCAGGCGCGTCTCCGCGGGCGGATATGAGCTCGCGAATCGAAGCATACGCGATCCCCATCGCGATGATCAGGACGAGAAGGAGAACGGCCACGGTCGTCACGTCTTCACCCCGCTCATGGAAGCGTCCCGGAGGGATGAGGAGAACACCGAAAATTCCCAGGTGAGCAACCAGGTGGATGGCGTCGGCAGCGAGGAACAGGCTTCGACCCCTCCAAGCTCCCAAGAGTTCCACAGCACCCGCCAGAAGGGTGATCCCTGTCGCCGTCAGCACCAACTTCGCCGGAACATGGGAATGGGTCCGAGCGAGATCAGGGTTCATGGGTCTTTCGCTCCCGCCGTTGCAACCCGCCACCGACGTTCGTCCCGTTCGATCCAGGGATCCGGGGTTCCGCCTGGGGAATCCCCGACGCCTTCGACCAAGAACCGGGAGACTTGCCTCAGGAGATCTGCCATATCTCCACCTCAGTCCATACGTGGTACGGAAAACGAATGCAATTGGCAAGCCGATCCCCAGAAGGGGCCGTGAGGGCGTTGCCGAGCCAGCGGTGCGGGAAACCCCGCGCCCTACCGGAGATTTCCCCGGAGCGGGATCCCTTCCTTGATTGTCTCTCTCGGATCCCTCAGGCATAGCACTTGCGGCTACTGGAGAGGATGGCTGAAAGTGCCCCGCGCCGGAGACAGGTTAGGAGCGACGCCATGATCGAACGAATTCTCGTCCCGTTGGATGGATCCATGAACGCCGAGGCCATTCTGCCCCAGGTTCGTCGCCTGCTCTATCGGAACGACTCGGAGGTTCTTCTGGTCTACGCCGTCGTGCCTCCGACATCGGAGAATGCGCTCTTGGGCGCCGAGCCTGCATTGACTCCTGCCCGCGAGTATCTCGTCAGCAAGAAGGAAAGCCTGGAAAAAGCCGGAGTTCGGGTACGTGCCATCGTTCGTATCGGATCGCCGGTCGGCGTCATCCTGGACGTGGTCGAGGAAGAGAAAGCCACCTTGATCGCGATGGCGACGCATGGGTCCTCGGGATTCACGCGGATGCTCCTGGGAAGCGTTGCGGAAGGCATCCTGAGAAGGAGTCCGGTCCCCGTACTCGTGCTGAGGCCGTTCTGGTCCTACGAACTGGTCCCGCGCGGCGGGATCGAGCATCGCCCCATCCGGAACATCCTGCTCACGGTGGACGGTAGCGATCGTTCGGCTATGGCCATCCCCGGAGTGCTCCAACTCGCAGAACTCTTCGAGGCCCGGATCCTCTTGATGCGAGTGCTGGAAACCAGGAAGGGAAAGCCGGCGACTCAGGAGGAATGCGAAGAAGCGGAAGCGCAGTTGAAGGAACTGGCCTCGATGATCGAGAAGAAAGGGGTTGAGACCCTCCGTCTTCTTGAAGACGGCGACCCGGTCGAAAAGATCCTCCAGGCCGTGAAGAATCAGGAAGTCGATCTGCTCGCCCTTACGACTCACGGTCGTGGCGGTGTCTCTCGTGCGATCATGGGCAGCGTGACCGAGAAGGTCCTCCGCCAGGCTCCTATTCCGCTGCTCGTGACGCGAAACGCGACGGTCGAGACGGTGGACAAGGGCGTGAAGGCTGCAGGAAAGCACGAAATGAACATGAAGGGATGATCCATGTATCCCCATGGGCTGAAGATACTGATCCCCTTGGACGGGTCTTCGACGAGCGAGGCCATCCTTCCGGCTCTGAAGCCGTTGATCCAGTCGCGGCAGATCACCTCGACGCTGCTTCACATTGCCGGCTCTCCGGGCGAGAGCGGATCGGTCATAATCCGGCTCGAAGCTTTGCGTCAAGAGCTTGAGGCGCAAGGAGTATCGGCCCGCGTCCTGATCC
>DATGFI010000312.1:0-5914 GCA_035309205.1 Planctomycetota bacterium
CAGCGCCGCCGTCGCGAACAATCGTCTCGTCATGCTCATCAGTGGGTTCCTCTCCGGTACCGCAATCCTGCCTTCCCTAATACGCTTCCATGAGGGGAGACGAGCGTTGATCCGGAAGAGGTGGTTCCTTATCCAGGCGAACAATGCGCCGACATGGACGGCGGCAGACAAGGATCCATCCCCCGCCGTGTTCTTGCTGTTTATTCGTCAGAGCAACGCGCGAAGGCCCCGTGTTCCCACAAGAGAGGCCACGCTCGTCCATCGCCTCCCACAGAACCTTCTGGAGGAACTCATGCGTCGATCCATGTTCATGGTCCTCGTCTTTCTCGGGCTCAGAGCCACCCTGCCAACGGATTTCCCCTGATAAGGTGCCCCACGGACGGCATTCCTGACGCAACGGAAGCCCCTTCTTCTGCCCAGAGGAGACGATCCCTCCGTCGGCACGCGCGTCCGGCGCCTCCACGCGGGGAGGAGGCAGCGACGGTTACCAATTAGGGAGTCTTACGTTCACCCGGAGGTAGTGATCCCGGATCCGTCGCCCGTCTCCCCCGGACCTCCACCAAACAATCTCGGACTCGCCAGCCGATACTGCTTCGAATTTGTAGAAGCTACGACCCTGCCGTTCATCCCTCTGCTGGCTGATGAAGCGAACCGCGTTTCCCCTGATCTCCGGGGAGGGGAGCGATGCCCCCGGGTTCGGCCCCTGGAGGGGGAACGAAATGAAGAAGATGTCGTCGACATCCCGGACGATTTCCAGGCCGTCGACCGACTCATCAAAGACGACGGGACCGCAGCCGACGAAACTCGTGACGAGCATCGACGCAAGAATCGCCTTGGCCAGGTTTCGGCAAACGAGCACTTCCAAGGGTTCACAATCCGAGCGTCTGCAAGTGGCGACAGGCTTCATCCCCTTCAGTCCTTCTTCTCAATCCTGGGACAGGGGGGGGTCGTCGGGCAGGATTCCAATCCGATCGTGCGCATCCACCTTTGCCCTCGTCGCAATCCGTGACCTCCCGGAACGGGGATCGGACGAGCCCCCGCGACTCCTCATCGGAAGAATCCAGCAAGCGCTGCCACGCGCCGAATCAGGCGAGGAGCAGCTCGAGGTCTTCGCGAGTCAGGTCTCCCAGTCCCCCGCTCTTCCCGCCCAGGATCGCATCGGCAAGATCCCGCTTGGAACGCTGGAGTTCCAGGACCTTTTCCTCAACCGTATCTTTGGAGACCAATCGGACGGCAAAAACCGGGCGGGTTTGGCCGATTCGGTGAGTTCGGTCGATCGCCTGAGCTTCAACCGCGGGATTCCACCAGGGGTCGAGCAGAATCACCACTTCCGCTTCAGTCAAATTGAGACCAAGCCCTCCCGCCTTCAGGCTGATCAGGAAAAGCCGACACTCGGGATCGGTCCGGAATTTCTCCACGGCCGCGGCCCGGTCTCTCGTCTTCCCGTCCAGATATGAGTAGGAGATGCCTTCGGCGCCCAGTGCGCTTTTCACGATGCCCAGGAAGGTCGTGAACTGAGAAAAGACCAGGGCCTTTCGCCCCTCTTCCACGACTTCCTTCAGATAGACGAGCAGGGCCTCAAGTTTCGAACTGGGCTGAGTCCGGCGCGCGGGATCGAGGAGGCCTGGATGGCAAGCGGCCTGTCGCAAGCGCAGGAGAGCTTCCAGGACGTTGAAGTTCGCGGCGCTCCAGGCTTTTCCGCCCGAGAGGAGGGCCTTGCGGTAGTGGGATTTCAGCTCATCATAGCGCGTGCGCTCCGCCCCACTCAGCTCGACCAGGACGGTCTGTTCGGTACGGGCCGGGAGTTCAGCGGCCACCTGGTCTTTTGTCCGTCGCAGAATGAACGGCCGAAGCGCTCGCGCGATGATGGCACGGCCCTCAGGACTGTCGTTCCCCCGGGTTTCCAGGGCGTTCCGAAAGTGTCCCCCGCTTCCCAGGAGGCCGGGGTTCAGGAATTCCATCAGGCTCCACAGTTCGCCCAGATGGTTTTCGATCGGAGTTCCGCTCAGGGCAAGCCGCTGCTTCCCAGAAAGCAGGCGGGCGGCCTTCGCGGTCGCGGTGCGGGCGTTCTTGATCGACTGGGCCTCGTCCAGGATCACGCAGTCAAACGGGCGGTCCTTGAGAAAGGCAATGTCGGCCCGAAGAGTGCCGTAGGTGGTGAGGACGAGGTCGAAGCCGTCGAAGGACCGGACGTCCCGTTTCCGCTCGGGGCCCCAATGCTCCAGAACCCGCAGTCGGGGAGTAAAGCGCGCCGCCTCGACCTTCCAGTTGTGGAGCAGCGATAGAGGCATGACGATGAGCGACTGACCTTTGCCGGCCTGACGGCGGAACTCGAGATGCGCCAGCGCCTGGACGGTCTTGCCGAGACCCATATCGTCCGCGAGCACGCCCCCCAGATCGTTCTCCTGGAGAAAGCGGAGCCAGCCGAGACCGCCGCGCTGGTAGGGACGAAGCTCGCCCTTAAAGCCCTCGGGAGGATCGATGGGCGTCACGCCCCCGAAGCTCCGCCATTTCCGGCGCAGCTCCTCAACACCCGCATCGACCCTCGCCTCCGGCTCTGCGGCCAGGAGCAGGTCCAGAATCAGGGCCTGCTGCGGCCTGAAGTGAAGGCGGTCTCCCGATCGTTCCCCGGCCGCGAGCAGGAGCCCGTGACGGCGGAGCCAGTCTTCAGGCAGGAGTCCGACCGAACCGTTGCCCAGACGCACGAAGCCCTCGCCCGAGCGAAGGGCCTTTAGCAACTGTGGAAAGGGGACAAGCTTCCCCTCGAATTCCACCCCACCGTCCATTTCGAACCAGTCCAGCTCGGAGCGGACCGCCATCCGGATCCTGCCGGGGGATCGGTAACGACCGGCTTCTCCCTCGACTCTCCATCCTCGGGGACCGAGCTCGGCCACGAAGGCCGGCAGCTGCCCAGGATCAAGCTCAAGCGCAGATTCCGGATCCCCCTTCCAGGGAAGCGTTTTCAGATGCTCAAGCTCCGCGCGTTCCTTCTCTCGTCGGCGACGGACGAGTCCCTGGGCAATGGATTTGAAGATGAGCTCCCTCGGATCCTTGGGCTCGACGATCCAGCCGGCGTAGTCGAACGTCACTTTCCCGATCAAATGGCCGTCTCCGGGGGACAGCTGCAGCCGGGGCTGGGGATCGACGTCGGTTTCCTTGATCCGGAGGGAGGAGGGCAGCCTGATCGGAATGGGTTGCCGCAGACTGAAGAGGGCCGAAAGGAATGGCTCAATCTCCTGGGGAGGCACGCGCACGATCCCGCGCTTTCGCAGATACCCGATCCACCGGAAGTCGCCGTCCGCCCTGAACCGGGCGATCTTTCCTTTCCGAATCAGGATGCCCGGGGCAAGAACAAGCTCGGGATCCGCCAGCGACATGCGCTCATCCCCCCGCTCAAAGCGCCCTTGGAGGTGATAAGCCTTGGTATTCTTGTCTTCATCGAGCGAATACCGGACGGTCCAAGGGTCGCCTTCCTCCCAACTGCAAGGCGGAGGAAGGTGGGACTTGTCCCGACCGTCCCAGAGGACGAAGCGTCCGGACTGGGCCAACACCGGCAGAAGGACCTCGGCGAGCGACTCGCTCAGGAGAAAACTGTCCCGCACGATGAACGCCCGAGAATCGACCTCCCCGTCCGCGCCCATGAAGAGCTCCATGACGCGCTGATCGATGGGATCCTGCAGGCGATCAACCTGAAAGCGGGTCAATCCCTTGATCTGGGGGACGCCCAGCTCACCGTTCTTCTTGCGGCGTCGGGTCGCGACGCGGATGACCAGAAGGCCCCGGCGCTCGGCTTCCACGGGATCCGCATAATAGAGGAATTCCGAAGGATCGGCGGAGCCGGCGGATGAACGAGGAGGCTCGCTCCGGAAGGCCCCGACGGCTTCCTGCCAGGGGACGGGTGGGCGCTCCCGGGCCGGAACGAGGGATCGCATGGCGGGGAGGACGCCGGCTCCCATGCCTCCGAGGTACCCCTTCGACACTCCACGGACGATGAGCGCCCAAATATGCCGGCAGAAGACTCCGCGGGAGCGCTGGGGACAGTCGCAGGACGCCTCAAACGTACGGTCCCGCAAGCCAAGCCATACCCGTCTGGCGGTCTGATCCAGAACCACGCCTTCCGCGTACGTCGCGTCTCCGCCCAGCGAGTGGACATCGCCCCGGAGGGCAATCTTGGTCCCTTCCTCTCGAGCTTCCAGGTCAAAGCAATCGGCGACAGAAACCAGGAAGGCGGCGTGGGGGTGATCCCGATGGGCCATTACATCATTCCGGGGAAGAGCAAGGCCCGGATTCTAGCTGGGGATCCGGCCAAGCGCAAGGCAGGGCGCAGGTCCGGGAGACTCCGTCTGGAGGTCCCTCATCGAATCGTCGCGCGCGCTGAAGCCGATCGATCCGCACGATGACGGTGAAGGGGCCCGGCCTGGGACTGATCTCCCACCGGTCGCTCCTTTGGCCTGTCGGCCTCAAGATAACCTCTCAGGGCTCTGGAGCGGCTGGGATGCTGGAGCTTTCGGAGGGCGATCCCCTCAATCTGCCGGACCCGCTCGCGAGTCAGCTTGAAGAGTTTTCCGACCTCCTCCAGGGTCTGCGTATTTCCCGTACCGATCCCGTAGCGTAATTTCAGAATATCCCGTTCCCGCGGGGAGAGCTGCTCCAGGCTTCTGCCCACCTGATCCCGGAGCATGCTCTGCGCAGCCCCGAGCGCCGGGTTCGGGGCCCCCGAATCCGGGAGGACGGCGCTCAGGGAGCGGTCGCCTTCTCCATTCAGCGGCCGATCCAGCGAGACCGTTCCCTTCTGGAATCGGAGAAGACGCTGTGCCTCTCGCGCTTTCGATCCTCCCGCCTTCGCTATTTCGCGAGCGGAAGGCTCTCTCCCCAGCCTTTGGGCGAGGGTTTTCGTAATCTCCCTCAGCTGGGCCGCGACCTGGGCCAGATGGAAGGGCATCCTCACCGTGTGCGACTGCTCGGCGATCGCACGGCTCAAGGACTGGCGTATCCACCACGTGGCATAGGTGGAGAACTTGAAGCCTCGATCAGCGTCAAATCGCTCGGCGGCTTTCATGAGACCCAGGTTCCCCTCCTGGATCAGATCCAGCAATCCGAGCCCCCGATTTCGGTATTTCTTGGCGATGGATACCACCAGCCGGAGATTGCTGGCCGAGAGCCTTCCCAGTTCAGCGACATAATCTCGGTAGAGAGTTCGGATCAGGCGGATCCGATCTCGGAGCTCTTCGAGGGTCTCGAAGGCCTGCCCGATCAGGCGGCCCTCTGCCGGTTCACTGCCCTCCGGTGAAGCAGCCTTACGATCGCCAGTCCCGCCGGACCGCCCTTCCCGGGCTTCGTCGTGCTTCAGCAGGACCCCCTCCAGCTCTCCCATCAGGAGCTTCACCTTCTCGGGCTGCAAATCCAGGGATTCGAGAATGGCGGTCCATCGCTGCTGCTCGGTCCCCAGGCACGCCTTCTGGGACCCTGAGACGGGCCCGTCCTGGAAGCACCGACGGGGCTCATGGCCCCATCGGTGAACTTGTGAGAGCGACTCTTCAATCCCAAGGAGAGCCGTCGAAAGACGGAGACGAACGGCATTCTCCTGGGACTTCGTCTCGGGCCTTTCCTTCACCGTGCGTTCGATGGATGAGCTTCCATCCAGTACTCGCCGAAGGAGCCCAGCCACGAGCGGCAGTACGATCGGCGAACCGAAGACGGCGCCCTGGAACCGTGTCCGGGCTCGACTGATTTCCTTGGCGAGAATGACCTCGTCTTCGCGCGACAAGAGAGGCGTCCTGGCCATTTGCTTGAAGTAGAGCTGCAGCGGATCGGCAATCGTCAGGCCGTGGGTTTCCGGGTGATCGATCGCTTTCGCTTGAGCTCTGGCGGGGAACCTTTCGAGATCGGCATCCGGAGCGAACTCCCCGTCGCT
>DATGFI010000313.1:0-4205 GCA_035309205.1 Planctomycetota bacterium
AGCCACGCTCCGCATGAAGCTCGATGCCCACAAGAGCGATCCCAACTGCGCCGCCTGCCACCGCAAGATTGATCCCCTGGGCTTCGCGTTCGACGCCTACGACGCGATCGGCCGCTGGCGGACGGTCGAAGCCGTTCGCGACGGTTCCGGCGACAATCCCAAGGTCGACGCGAGCGGCGAACTGCCCGACGGCCGCAAATTCGCCGATGCCGCGGAGTTCAAGAAACTGCTCCTGGCAGAGATCGACAAGTTCAACGCGGCATTCATCGAAAAACTGGCGACCTACGCGCTCCGCCGGGGCATGACGGTCGACGACCGCCCGGAGCTGGCGGAATTGGCCCGCCGGAGCAAGGCGGGCGACTACCGGCTCGGCGCGATTGTGGAATCATTGGCGCAGTCGGACCTGTTCCAGAATCGGTAGAAGAGGAGAAGACCCGTGAGCAACATCCGAAGGCAGAACTGGCTCCTCGGCCGCCGGCGCTTCCTGCGCGGGGCGGGAGCCGCGATTGCGCTGCCGCTGCTCGACTGCATGACCCCGCTTCGGGCCCAGACGGCCCCCGACCGGCCCCGCCGCGCCGTCTTCGTCTACATTCCCAACGGCGTGAACGTGCTGACCTGGCAGATCACCAAAGCCGGTCCGGACTTCGCGTTTCCCGAGCCGATGAAGCCGCTCGAGAAGCACCGGGCGCTCCTGACGCCCATCAGCGGGCTGCATCATCCCAACGGCATCGGCCAGGCGCACGTCTGCGCCGACACCTGGCTGACGGGGGCGAAGATCGGACAGGATGGCGGCAGCTACAAGAACACGGTCTCCTGCGACCAGAGGATCGCCGAGGTCACCTCGCCGCTCACCCGGTTCGCGTCGCTGGAGCTCTCGATTGCGTCCGGCGTAGGACAGCCGAACAACTCGAACACGCTCTCCTTCTCCCCGGACGGCATCCCGCTGCCCGCGGAGGACAACCCGCGAACGGTCTTCCAGCGCCTCTTCGGCGAGGAACCCGGGGGCGTCGAGCAGCGCCGCCGGAAGCTCGACCGCCGCCGCAGCGTGCTCGATTCGGTGCTGGGGGACGCCAAGTCCCTCAAGCTCGCCCTCGGCGACTCCGATCGGGGCAAGCTCGATGAGTACCTTCATTCCGTGCGCGAGGTGGAAGTCCGCGCCGAGCGACTGGATGCCTGGCTGAACGTGCCCAAGCCCAAGGTCGACGCGGCGACGACCGAGCGGGCGACCCGCAACGTCCCGCGCCAGCAGGCGGGCGAGTACTACCGGACCATGTACGACCTGATCGTTCTGGCCCTTCGCACGGACATGACGCGAGTGGTGAGCTACATGAGCGGCACCGAAGGCAACGGGCTCCCGCTTCCCGAGCTCGGCATCAGCCAGAGCCGTCACGAACTGTCCCATCACAGCGGAGATCCGGAGATCATGGCGCGGCTGAGCCGCAGCGACGCGTTCCTCGCCCAGCAGTTCGGGTACTTCCTCGACCAGCTCCTTGCGTTTCGCGAGGGCGAGGAAGCCCTGCTCGACCGCACGCTGGTCCTGTTCGGCAGCGGCATGAGCTACGGCCACAGCCACGGCAACGCCAACCTGCCGACGATCCTCGCCGGCGGGACGGGGTTGGGACTCAAGCACGGCAAGCATATCGACTACAACCTTCCGATCATCAAGGCCTACGACCTGAGCAAGGCCGGCGAGCACTACAACCTCTGTCATAAGCCGGTCGACGGGAAGGCGCGCCTCAGCAACCTCCTCCTGACGATGATGCAGAAAATGGAGGTCCGGGCCGAGTCCTTCGTCGACAGCCTGGGGCCGATCTCGGAGCTGTCGACGTAGATGAGGGCCGTTCTCGCGCTCCTCCTCCTGGGCGTGGTCGACGACCCGCCGGGCTGGACCCAGGCGAAGCCCGGGGAATTCCCGGCCGCGGGGTCGGCCCGCGAAATCTCCGGCGAGCTTATCGGCGTTGAGCACGTGGGCCGGACCGGAGTGCTGCGTCCGGACCGGAATGATTCCCAGCGGACCGACGATTACGATATCGCCCTTCCTTTCTCGCTCCTCCCCTACGCGAAGATCCTGTACCACGGCGCCTATGCGGAACTTCGGGATGTTCCCATCGGAACACATCTTCACGGCCTCTTCTTCGTGCAGGACGCGCCCGCGAAGAATCAGAAGCCCGTCTTCAACCGCGCGCTGGAGCTGGCCGACGATTTCAGCCGCCTGTCGAGGCTGAAGCGCTTCTGGCGCGTGGAGGCCGTCGAAGCCGACAAGGGGAGGCTGACGGTCACCGGTCTGAGCGCCGAAGGCGCGGCGGACCCGAAGCCGACCATCTTCCAGATCGGTCCGGCCACCCGCATCTGGAAGGCCCGCGGCTTCGGCAAGCTCGCCGACGTGGCACCCGGCCAGCAGATCCTGGCCAACCTGACCGTCTGCACACTGAAGGGACCGGGGCGCTGTACGGACCTCTGGCTTGACGAGGAATCGCGCGCCCTGGCCCGGGAGCAGCAGCTCGAGATCCACAAGCACTGGCAGCGCGAGCACGGGCTGGGTTGCTGGATCGAGGCCGTGGACAACCAGGCCGGGACGGTCACGGTGACGATCTTCGACGCCGCGGACCCATCGCTCCTCAAGGAGGTGCGCGTCAAGGATCAGCTCGCGGCGGCGGTCGCGGAGGAGTCGCTCCGGACCTACGACCAGAATAACGACGTCCGGCGCGGGCCGGTGCTCGACGTGAAGTCCGTTCCTCCCGTCCCCGGCAGTTCCGGGATGCAGGTTACCTTCAAGCCCAATCCGCTCCTTGAAGGCTATCGGCCCAAGCGCTTCCTGCGCGTCTTCGCGGCCGGGTGGCGGATTGATGACCTGCCCAGGGAGGAGCGCCTCTACCGGTAGCCTCGCCGCAGCCTGCGAGCGCGGGGGCGGGGTGGCCGGAGGGATGCCGCCGCTTTTCGGCGGCCGCCTCCTCTTCAGCCGAGCTTCACCGCGATGTACTCCTGGAGCGGTCTGGCCGGGTCGTAGAGAACGGCGTTCCGGTAGACGAAGCGGTATCCGGCGCGGTCGAAGGTCTTCCCTTGTTTCACCAGGACGGCGACCGAGGGATCCTTCTCGATGGCCGCCGAGAGTTCCCGGTTCTCGCAAAGGACGATCCGCTGGGCTTCCGACAGCGTCACGATGATGACCGGGAGAATCTGGCCGACCCCCGTGAGGGGAAGCCCGGGGACCTGAAGGGCCTCCGTCGCCTGGGCCTGGCGGGCCTCCAGGTGGATCATGCGGGCCCTCACCTGGGAGGCGCCGGATTCAATCGCGCCCGACACCCAGCCGAGCAGGTGTTCCCGGACGGCGGGGACGTCCTCGGCCTTGGCGATGGTCTGGATGTCCCCCACTTTCTTGACCGCCTGGGCGAGGCCCGAGATCTCCTTCAGATAGGCGTGCTTTTGAATGTCGGGAATGAAGTACATGGCGACGAGATGGACTTTCTTCCCGTCGACGGAGCCGTAGTCGATCCCCGCCGGGCTCCAGCCCACCGAGCAGAGAAGTTCGCCGTTCCCCGGCAGCCTCACGTGGGGACATGCCACGCCCAGGCCGATCCCCGAATTGGTCTGATTCTCGCGCTTCAGCACCTCGTCGACGAGGTCCACTCCGCGGCCCATCTCCGGCACGGCTTCGATGAGGTGGGCGAGGGTCTTGAGCGCCGCCACCTTCTCGTTGGAGGGAAGCTCCACGAGTCGTCCGTCCTGCAGCGCGCCGAGGAGGCTCTTCATGGCTAGTCGGCTCCGTATTTCTTGATGAACCAGGTCTTCATGAGGTGGGCCAGCACCACGTACGCCACGAGCGTCGCCACCATGAAACCCCAGAAGCTCATCGGGAGCGGCACCAGCCCCAGGTAAGGTCCGGCTGTGGGCAGGTACGGAAGAACGATCGCCGCACCCATGACGGCGAGCGTCGTCACGCTCAGCGCCAGGCTCGCGCGGCTCTGAAGGAAGGGGATCCGGTTGGTCCGGATCACATGCACGATCAGGGTCTGCGTCAGGATCGATTCCACGAACCAGGCGGTATGGAAGAGGCTTTCGTAGTGGGTCTTCAGGGCCAGGCCCAGGGTCCCCACGGGAATGGCGAAGGGAATCCAGGCGATGCCGAGCTGGGTGACTTGCGCTCCGAAGATCACTTCATCCGAGGGAATGAGGGAGTAATTCCAGCAGTGGTAGACCAGGAGCAT
>DATGFI010000314.1:0-7449 GCA_035309205.1 Planctomycetota bacterium
TCGCCCGGGCCAGAGCATACGGATACCGGCCCGACTCGTCCATCACCTGCCAGGAGACCACCGCAGACGAGGCGACCAGGGGGGAGAACTGGCCTTCCGGATAGACCTTGAAGGCGGGCCGGGTCTGGATCGAGTGGATGCCCCGGACGACGAAGAGGTCGAAGCCCTCCGACGACGCCCTCTTTCCGGTCGCCAGCAGTGCGGTCTCCTCCAGACTCAGTGTCGACCCTGACGGCGCAATCTCGATGCCGTCTGCCAGCTCGACCGACAAAGGGGCCACCGCCTGAGCGACGTCGTTGGAGACGGCAAGTCCTTCGACGGCGGCGGCCGTTCCATCGCCGTGTTTCCAAAGGAGGAGGACGGCTTCGGGGTCCCCGGCCAGTCCGTCGAACAAGCCGGCATGGAACGACTTTCCCGCCTTCTCGATCAGGGCCCGAGCCGCGGCCTTCGGCGTGAGGGGGGCGCCATCGTCGCGCCAGGCGCAGGGTATCATCAGGTCGCGCCCGTCGAGTCGCAGGCCGGAACTCGAGGGGTGACCCTTGGCGTCCACCCCCGCCGCCCGGCCGCGGATCAAGACGAGCCCCCGAAAACCGTCGATTCGAGATATCGATCTGCGCACGAAGCGCCGGCCGAAGGGTTCCCACACGGCGTTCGCCTGTTTGAATCGGAGGTCCATCGCCTTCTCGAACTCGGTCGGCGGCGGGAGTCCGGGTCCGGCGGCGATCACCCGGACGGGAATCTCGTGGATGACCGAGGGGCCGACGAAGAGCTCCAGTACCGACGCGTCGCGATACCGGACATCGATCCGGTGTCCAGGAGCCGCGAGCAGGCTGTTGACTGAGGCGGCCGCGTCCTCGCGGTCGCCCATCAGGAGGAAGGGCGGCGTGCTGCGGCGGTTCGCCGGCCCGTTCAGCGGAAGGACCAGGGGGTCGCCGGACGAGCGCCCGGCGAGGGCCACGATGCCGGGGGCGCCTGGTGCGGCATCCTCGACGACGACCTTCAGACGTTCGGGGCAAGCCGCGACCGCTTCGGCCCGGAGCCTGCCCTGGGAATCGAAGGCGTCCCGCGATAGGATCGCGAGTCGTCCTTCAGGGACCGGTCGTTCCTCCGCGTCGACCACCGTCACGCGGAGGCGTGAGGGCGGGGAGAGGGTCTGAATCGGCGGGGCCGAGGACGGCGGGGGCGGGGCGGAGTTGCCGCGCGGGCAACCCAGCATCAGGGGCAGCGCGACGGTCAGCAGAAGCTGAAGCGGCCCTCCCCTGTTCCCTCTTCTCGGCAAGCATCCCCCCGATAGCTTAACCCCAGTGTAGCACGGACGGGACGGCCCGGTTCAGGAGAAGTCGCTGAGACTCCACTGATCGGGGTCCGTGCTGGGAGGGGGTTGGGACTTGGGAGGCGGTTCGCCCTTGCCGACGATGCGCGGTCGGACCTGCGTGACGGAGGTCTGCGGATCCTTGGTCTTTTCCATCTTCATGAGCGTCCCGCACTCGGGGCACATCACTTTCTTTTCGAGATGCTCCGCGAACACCCGGAGATATTCGCCGCAGCCGCAGAGGATGTCCTGGGCCCCCGTTGGAGCCTTGCGCCGGCGGGTCGTCCGGCCCAGCGGCTTGGCCGCGATGATGGCCGTCTCCTTCCGCAGCGATTCGGGCGGGAGTTCACCGGCTCGGCGCACCTTGGTCTCCAGCGTCTGAGGGTCCTTGTAGCGCTCGATGACCATCAACGAGCCGCAGACGGGGCACTTCACCTTCTTCCCCGCCTGATCCTTGCGGGCGACGAGGACCTGGCCGCAGGCGCAGGTCAGCTGGTGGGCGCCGGGCGGAATGCGGATCGCGTTGCCCTTCTCCGCGACGCGGGTAAGGACTTTCTCCCGGGTTTTCGGATCCAGGGCCCAGACTACCTTGAAGGCCACTCCGCAGGCGGAACACGTCTGATCGCGGCCCACCGTGTCGGCGGGAACCGTCACCGACGCTCCGCAGGTGCATCGAACCGCACCCGCAGCAGCCCTCGATCCTCTCTTCTCGTCGCCCATGACCCTCACTGAAGTCTATACGTTTCCGTGTGTCCACATCTGAGGTTTCGGATAGCAGCGCAGAAGTTCCTTCTTCAGGTGCTCGAAGGCCTCCTTGGGGCTATCGCAGATCTTGAAGAGGTTGAGGTCCTTGGGGCTGACCGTCCCCCAGCGCACGAGGGCATTCAGGTCGAGGAAATCGCCCCAGAACTTCTTCCCGTACAGGATGATCGGAAGCGGACGTCCGATCTTCCGTGTCTGGACGAGGGTGAGGATCTCGAAGAGCTCATCCATCGTACCAAAGCCGCCGGGGAAGATGACAAGCGCGCTCGCCAGATAGGCGAACCAGAGCTTGCGCATGAAGAAGTAGTGGAACTCGAAGAGCAGGTCGGGCGTGATGAACGGGTTGGGCCTCTCCTCATTCGGGAGGCTGATCGCCAGGCCGACGGTCGCCCCCCCCGCCCGCTCCGACGCCCCGCGGTTCGCCGCTTCCATGATTCCAGGACCGCCGCCCGAGCAGATCACGAAGCGCCTGCCCTGGCCCAGCGACTTGGCCCACTGAGTCAGCGAGGCCGAAAGCTCGGCGGCCTCCTCGTAATAGATGGAAAGCTTCATGTCCGCTTCGAGCTTCGCGATTTTGGCGCGGAGCGGCTTGGGGATCTTTCCGCCCGCTCTCTTCTTCTCCTCCAGGACGGCCTCGTATTCCGTCCTGACCGCCACCGGGGGCCGGGCCCGCGCGGAGCCGAAGAAAACGATCGTTTCGCGGACGTCGAGCTTCTGGAAGCGTTGCAAAGGCTCCAGGTACTCGCACATCATCCTGACGATTCGGGCGTCGCGGCTTTTGAGGAACTGGGAATTGAGGTAGGCCTTCTGCACCTTCTTGGGGGGAATGAAATCGGCCGAGCCGCCGTTCTCCGCGTTGATCTGTTCAGCCATCCAGTTTCTCCAAATCCGCGAGAGCCGTTCGAATGAGCGGCCCAATGGTCTTTTCGCTGAAATCGAACCGAAGACCTGCCGCGCGGAACAGGTCCGGCAGGGGCCGCGTCCAGCCCAACGCCTCTCCTTGGCGGTACTTCGCGATCGCCTTTTTCCGATCCTTCTTCGCATTGCGCCAGACCTGCAGGGCGCCGGTCTGCGCGATTCCGTACTCGATGTAGTAGAACGGAACGGTGAACAGGTGCAGTTGCCGGTGCCAGTTGTAGGCCAGCGCTTCCTCGTACCCGGTCCAGTCCTCACCCCCGCCCAGACGCCGCTTCAGGTTCAGCCACGCCTCTTTGCGGTCGGCCCTCGAGTGGCCCGGGTCGGTGTAGACCCAGTGCTGGAAGGCATCAATGGTCGCCACCCACGTGTAGGTCGACAGGAGGTCTTCGAGATGGCCGGCCCGGGCGCGGTCAGCCTCCTTCTTCGTATAGAACTCCTCCAGATACGGCTGTGCCAGCAGCTCCATCCCCATCGAGGCGACCTCGGCAAACTCGGTGGGATAGTCCCGGTTGAACCGCGGATCCAGGTGCCGGCACTCCAGCGAATGGAAGGAATGCCCGCCTTCGTGAAGGAGGGTTTCCACGTCGCGGTGCAGGCCGGCGGAATTCGAAAAGATGAAGGGGACGCGCTCGACCTCGAACACCGTCTGATAGCCGCCCGGGGCCTTGCCCTTCCGGCTCTCCAGATCCAGGTATCCCTTGGACCGGATGTACTCGAACATCTTCCCGAAATCGGGATGCACTTTGCGGAAGATGCGGCCGCAGCCGTCCATCAACTCGTCCATCGACTGGAACGGGCGCAGCGGGGGCCGGCCCTCCGGATCGACACTCAGGTCCCAGGGGCGGAGGACGTCGACGCCGAGCCGTTCCTTGCGCCGCTGATGCCGCCACCGAAGGGCCGGCGCGACAGACTTCTCGTTCGCCTTTCGGAACTCGTGGCACTGCTTCGGCGTGTAGTCGAAACGGCCCTTCGCGCGGAATGCATAGTCCCGGTAATCCTTGAAGCCGGCGTTGCGGCCGATCTGTGTCCTCAGCTTCACCATCTCGTCATACAGGTCCTCGAGCGCGGCGCAGTCTTGAAGGCGCCGCTTCATGATCAGCTCCCAGACGTCCCGTCGGCGGGCGCGGTCGTTCTCCTCGAGGTAGCGGCCCAGCTGCTGGAGCGTCTGCTCCCTCCCGTCGTAGCTGACCGTCATGGCCCCGGTGATCTTCTGGTACTTCTGGCGCAATTCCGCGTCCCGGGCCTCCAGCGCGATGTTCTCCTCGCGGTAGAGCTCGAACTCGTTGGCGATGAACCGGTCCATCACGCCGTAGAGATTCCTGGGAAGCGATCTGCGCTTCGGATGGTCGAGATAGAGCTGCTTCAGCTTCTGCCACCTCGGCTTGCCGAGAGGGCCGATGACCGTCTCCAGGTGGAGGTATTTCTTCTCCTTCTGGGCGTTCTCGGTGTCGCAGGTCATTGCGACGTAACGCCGGCTCGACTCCTCGTTCCAGGCGCTCTCGAATTCGCTCCAGTCCTGGAGCCAGGAGCGGAGATCCTGGGTTGCGGCATTTTTCTCCAGCTCGTCGAAGAGGGGGGCCAGCTGCTTCCAGTCGTCGAAATCCAAGCCCGGGGGGACCCACTTCAGGGGAAAAGACTGGTTGAGTTTCATAGCCGGGAGGCGTCCCTGAATTCGTATGGTAGATGGGAGTATAGCACGCTTGTTAGAATCCTCCCCATGAAACGACTGGTCTTCTTCCTCCTCCTGGCCGGCTGCGCCATCGAAGAGACACCGGCCGCGCCCCCCGCCGCGCCGGCCCGCGCCCTGGTTCCCGGAGTCCCTGCGGCCATCGCCACCGAAGGTGTGCCCGCGGTTCCCCCCGAGGTCTCTCGGAGGCTCGCCCAGTACCAGAGCGCCCGCGGCGCGACCTTCGAGGACTGGGGGCCCGATGGCTCGATCCTCGTCTCGACGCGCTTCGCCGAGACCTCGCAGCTTCATTTGGTGCCCTTCGCCGGCGGCCGACGGGAGCAGCTGACGTTCAGCGACGAGCCAATTTCCTCAGGCCTGTTCGTACCGGGCACCGGTGATCTTCTCTACACCCAAGCCCGCGGGGGAAACGAGAACTGGCAGATCTACCGACTCGACCGGCGACAGGGTCGCTCCAGCCTCTTGACCGACGGCAAGTCCCGCAACAGCCCGGGTCCTCTGAGTCGCCGGGGCGACCGGCTCGTCTACAGCTCCAATCGCGCCAATGGCCGCGACATGGATCTTTATCTCCTCGACCTGGCTTCCGGGAAAAGCACCCTGCTCCTGGAAGCGAAGGGTTCCTTCTGGAGCCCGGCCGACTGGGATCTGCAGGACCGCGGCCTCCTGCTGTTGAAGGTCGTGTCGGTGAACGACAGCCGTCCCTACTTCCTCAGCACCGAAATCCCGCATTCCCCGCCGGTCGAGCTATTGAAGGACGGCGCAAGATGCTCCTGTTCCAGCCCCAGGTTCGACTCGGCCGGCAGACTGGTGATGGGTTGCGATCTCGAAAGCGAATTCCACCAGTTCACCCGCGGCACCGGCAGGAGCGGCCCCGGGGCCGCCCCGTTCGAGGTGGTGAACAAACCCTGGGACGTCACGGAAATCGAGGTGCATCAGGGCCGGATCGCCTATGTCCGGAACGAGGACGGTGCCTCGAAGATCTACTTCGACGGAGAGGACCCTCCCCTGGACCTTCCGATCGGAGTCGTGTCCGGCATGAAGTTCTCTCCCGACGGCGCTCAGCTGGGCTTCACGCTGTCGCGCCCCGAGGCGCCCTCGGACGCCTATTCCTGGGACCTCGCGAGTCGCCGTCTACTGCGCTGGACCTTCAGTGAAGTTGGGGGCCTGGACCCCTCCACGTTCGTCGTTCCGAAGCGCATCTCGTATCCCTCGTTCGACGGCCGCCCCATCCCGGCCTATATCTATCAGCCCCGCGGCGGGAGAAAGGCCCCGGTGGTCATCTCCATCCACGGCGGACCCGAAGCACAGTATCAGCCCGCCTTTTCGCCGCTCATCCAGTACTGGGTCAACGAGCTCGGCCTCGCCGTCGTCGCGCCCAACGTCCGCGGATCGACCGGCTACGGCAAGACCTACACCCAGCTGGACAACGCCGAAAAGCGCGAGGACTCGGTGAAGGACATCGGCTCGCTTCTCGACTGGATCCGGAAGCAGCCCGACCTCGATGATTCCCGCGTTGCGGTCCATGGAGGCAGCTACGGGGGCTACATGGTGCTGGCGTCCCTCGTCCACTTCGGCGACCGGATCAAGGCCGGCGTCGACATCGTGGGCATCTCCAATTTCATCACGTTCCTGGAGAAGACCAGCGGCTACCGGGTCGACCTGCGCCGCGTCGAGTACGGCGACGAACGCGACCCGAGAATGCGGGAGGTCTTCGAGCGGATCTCCCCGGCAAACCACGCGGACAAAATCCGATCCGCCCTCCTGGTCGCGCACGGCCGCAACGACCCCCGGGTTCCCTTCTCGGAAGCGGTGCAGATCGCCTTGAGCGTCCGCTCCAACGGGCGACCGGTCTGGACGGTCTACGCGGACAACGAAGGACACGGCTTCGCTCGCAAGGAGAATCGAGACTACCTGAGCGCCGCCACGGCGCTGTTCTTCCAGAGACATCTGCTCGAATGAAGGGATGATCCCATGATAGCCCGTCTCCTGATCGCGTTCGTTCTGAGCGCCGCCCCCCAGTCCGAGAAGATCCGGATCGCCTGCGTCGGCGACAGCATCACGTTCGGCGCCTGCGTCCAGGACCGCGAGAAGAACTGCTATCCCGCGGTCCTGGGCGGCCTCCTGGGCGACAAGTATGACGTGCGCAATTTCGGGGTGAACGGGGCGACGTTGCTCAAGAAGGGCGACCTGCCCTGGTGGAACCAGGGAGCGTTCACGGAGGCGACGGCCTTCGACCCCAACATCGTCGTCATCAAACTCGGGTCGAACGATACCAAGCCCCAGAATTGGAGGAGCAAAGCCGACTTCGAAGCCGACTATAAGGCGCTGATCGAGCACTTCAAGGGGCTGCCGTCCAAGCCGACCGTCTGGGTCGCCCTGCCCGTCCCCGTTCTCAAGGAGAATTTCGGCATCAACAAGAAGGGGGCCGAGGAGCAGCAGCCGCTCATCGCCAGAGTCGCCAAAGAGGAGGGCTGCGGAACGATCGACCTCTACCGGGCGGTCGCGACCAAGGACCTTTTCGACCAGGACGGGATCCATCCCAACGCCGCCGGCGCAAGGAAGATCGCCGAGACGGTCTTTGCTTCACTGAGCGCGAAGAGAAGGACGAAGTAGCGGACCGGCCGTGGCGGAAGGGAGCCGCCGGCGACGGGAGATCCGGGGGGGGCCTACTTCATGCAAACGGACCGGACTTCGGCCATGTCGGCCAGCCCCTTGATGACCTTCCGGATGCCGTCCTGCTTCAGCATCACCATGCCCCGCTTGATCCCCA
>DATGFI010000315.1:0-2054 GCA_035309205.1 Planctomycetota bacterium
AGGGCCGGGTCGACCCGGACTTTCTCAAATTCCTGGCCGAACGGGTCTCCCAGACGCTCAAATAGACCTCCGTCTCCCATGCAGCGCCTCCAAGACGTCCTGGGCCCGCCGGACCTGGTCCACCTCCGGACGATCCTCGGCGAGCGCGAGGATCCCACCCACAGCGGTACGAAGCGCCACTTCCGGGTGAACCAGATCACCACCGACGACACCTATGTCGCCGATCAGGCCCAAGAGCCGGTTCGGGCCCTCAGCCAGGACGAGCGCGAGCGGCTGCTGTCGGACCTCGTCTGGCAGCTCACCTGCTTCGTCGAAGGCTCGATCACCAAGGCCCGGGGGGTGAAGGGCATCCCGCTGGAGTACGGCTTCAAGCTGGTGCGGATCGAGCGGGACGGGAAGCCCCAGTTCTGCCTGGTAAAGCACGACTAGGCTTCTTAGCCCCGCTCGGGACGGAAGCAGCGTCGGCAGCGGGCCTCGTACTTGTCGGCATGGCCCACGTCGATCCGCTTTTTCCCCTCGCTCACCCGCTGGCTTCGGCCCGCGGGGCCTCCGCAGACCAGGCAGATGGCCAGATACTTGTCCACCTGCTCCGCAATGGCCATGAGCCGGGCCATGGATTCGAAGGGACGGGCGCGATAGTCCTGGTCGAGGCCGGCAACGATGACGCGCAGGCCGCGGTCGGCCAGCGTCTGGCAGACGGTCGCGATCTTTCCGGTGAAAAAGTGGGCTTCGTCGACGCCGACCACCTGGGTGCCGGCCCGGACCTTGTCGAGGATGTCCTCGGCGCGGCGGACGGGGAGGGAGGGGATGCGGATGCGGTCGTGGGAGACGAGGTCCTCGCGGGAATACCGGATGTCGAGCTTGTGCTTGAACACCTGGACTTTCTGGCGGGCGAGGGCGGCCAGGCGGAGCCGGCGGATGAGCTCCTGGGTCTTGCCGGCGAACATCGAGCCGCAGATGACCTCGATCCAGCCGCTGCCGAGAGGGATTTGGTGCATGGCCGTCCTGGAGCGAGTATAATCGCGGTTTCATGGCCGAAAAAGAGAAAGACGAGCGCAAGATCATCGCGCAGAACAAGAAGGCCTACTTCAACTACGAGATCGTCGAGAAGATGGAAGCGGGTCTCGTGCTGCAGGGCTCGGAGGTCAAGTCCATCCGCAACGGAAAAGTCGCCATCCACGAGGCCTACGCCCGGGTCAAAAACGGCGAGGTGTGGGTGATCGGGATGGACATTTCGCTCTATCCGCAGGCGGGTCCGTACAACAACCACGAGCCGCGCGCCATGCGGAAGCTGCTCCTGCACCGGCAGGAAATCAACCGGCTGATCGGGAAGACCCGGGAGAAGGGATTGACCCTGGTGCCGCTGGCGTTGTACTTTAAGGACGGCCTCGCGAAGCTGCAGATCGGGCTGGCGCGGGGCAAAAAGCAGTACGATAAGCGGGAAGCCATCAAGAACCGGGAATCGGCGCGCGATCTGCACCGGCGCTCGATGAAGAATCGGTAGCCCGGACGGCCGGCTGGCCGTCCGCATCCTTTGTTCTGTGAAAAGTGGGGCCCGAACAGGTTTCGACCGGGATGTCGAGGCGGCTTGCAGCGCGCCGTGGATGCTCGTTGGCCACGCTAATAAACGGGCACAAAAACACAAATGCCAAACCGGCATACGCTCTGGCGGCATAACTGCAGCCACGTCACCTGAGCTCTGCCCACTGCCGCGAAAGCGGGGGTTCAGGACCGACGCTAATGTGTGGGATATGCGGACACGCCAGACCGGCTGGGCGTGAAAGCGAGAGAAAACGTGCCGGGAGGGTATCCAGGATCCCGTCGATGGGAGCCCGGACGCCGAGATAAATCGTCGACTACGCGCGTAGGATAGCGGTCGTTCAGTCATTCCGGGACGGCGGTTCGATTCCGCCCGGGTCCACCACTTTTCGCCGGCAACAGGAGCCTCACCCGACTTGGGCGCCCGTCTCAGGCTCCAGCTCCTTCTCCAGCCGAGTCCGTGCGCGGTTGCCCAGGAGGTAAAAGAGGGCGGCGGACAAGAGCGAGAATGCCGC
>DATGFI010000316.1:0-5512 GCA_035309205.1 Planctomycetota bacterium
CAGGGTCACGACCCCGGCAGCCGGGTGGAGTTCAAGAACATCCGGGTGAAGCCGCTGGAAGACTGATCGAAGACGCGGGGCTGGAAGGCGCGCTGTCCTGAGGTCGCGCGGGGCTACTTCTGGACCTGGTCGGCGAACACCTTGCGGAACTTCTCCATCTTGGGACCGATCACGAACTTGCAGTAGCCCTGGTTGGGGTGTTGACGGAAGTAGTTCTGGTGGTACTCCTCGGCCTTCGAATACTTCGACACGGGGAGGATCTCGGTGACGATCGGGTCCTTCCAGGCACCCGAGGCGTCAAGCTCCTTCTTCACCTTCTCGGCGATCTCCTTCTGCTCCGGCGTGTGGTAGTAGATGCCCGAGCGGTACTGCGTGCCATGATCGTTCCCCTGGTAGTTCAGGGTGGTCGGGTCGTGCATCTTGAAGAAGACCTTCAGGATGCCCTTGAAGTCGACGAGCGCGGGGTCATACTTGATCTGGCAGACCTCGGCGCAGCCGGTCTTTCCGGTGCAGACTTCCTCGTAGCTGGGCCTTTCCGCCGTGCCGTTGGAATAGCCGGATTCGACGGCGACCACGCCCTTGAGTTCCTGGTAGACGGCCTCGACGCACCAGAAGCAGCCGGCGCCGAGGGTGATGGTCTCGACCTTCTTGCCGTCGTCTTTCTTATCCTGGGGGGCCATAAGCGATACTTCCTCCGATCGGGGATTGCAGGCGACGAGCGCCGCAAAGGACAGGACTGCGGCGATGGCTCTCAGGGTCTGCATGAGCGATCCTCCGCCAGATTCTACGCGCGAAACGGCGGCGGGATCTATGGAAATCAACGCGCGATCAACAGGATCCTTCTGGAGACTCTCGGCCCCCGTCGGGTGCAGCTGACCCAGTTCGGCCAAATTGTCCTCGCCCCTCCCCCCCCGCGCCCGCGCTCCTCGATTTCCGTTGTGCTTTCGCCGGGAGCGGCGTTATAACGCTGGGACCCCGGGGACTGCCTCATTATAGGAGCACCTTCATGAAAGCCACGCTCGCGCTCTTGCTGCTCGCCGCCCTCCCCAGCCAGGACAAGGTGGACCTCAAGGTCGGCGATGCCGCTCCCGCGTTCGCAGCCAAGGACGATACCGGCGCCGACTGGAAGTCCGGGGACCACGTGGGCAAGAAGTTCCTCGTGGTCTACTTCTATCCCGCATCGTTCACCGGGGGCTGCACCAAGCAGGCCTGCGCGTACCGCGACGACCAGAAGGCCCTCAACGACGCCGGCGCCGAGGTCGTGGGCGTCAGCGGCGACCAGGTCAAGAACCAGGAGGCCTTCAAGAAGTTCCACAAGCTCAATTTCACCCTCCTGGCCGACGACACGGGCGACGTTGCCAAGGCCTTCGGCGTCGAGACGAAGAAGGGCGGCTCGGTAAAGCAGAAAATCGAGGACAAGGACGAAGAATTCACCCGCGGCGTCACCGAAATGCGGTGGACCTTCGTCATCGACAAGGCCGGCAAGATTGCCTACAAGAACACCAAGGTGGTCGCGCCCGAGGACAGCAAGGCCGTCCTCGAGGTCCTCTCCAAGCTGAAGTAGGAGCGCCCGATGGTCAAATGGATCGCGGCCGCCATCCTCGCCTGCGCCGCCGCCCAGGACAATAAGTTCGGCAACTCCTATCTGGGCAAGGCGCCGCCCGAACTGGTCGGCGCCAAGGAGCAGTGGCTCAACGCGGCCGATGGCCTGGAGATCCGCAAGCTCAAGGGCAAGGTCGTCTGGCTGGAGTTCGGCTTCCTGAAATGCGCCCCCTGCCGCAAGATGATGCCCGTCATGGACAAGTGGCACCTGGAGCTCGCGGAGAAAGGGCTGGTCATCATCGACGTCGACGACGGCAGCACGGACGACTTGGACGAGGTCCAGAAGGACGTCAAGGAACGGGGCACCAAGTATGCCGTCCTGTGGGACAAGGAGAGGAAGAACTGCGACAAGTACGGCGTCGAGGTCTTCCCGCGGGCCTACATGATCGGCGTCGACGGAAACGTCCTCTGGGAAGGCATCCCCAACAGCGCTCTCGGGGAGATCGAGAAGCTCATGACGGCCGAGTTTGCAAAAGCGAAGAAGTGAGGCAATAATATCGGCCTGGCTGGTGTTTCATAGGCGAGCCCGGTAGGAAGGTAGATGGAGGAGATATGAAGACAGCGTTGGCCCTCGTGGCCGTCCTGGCCTTGGCGGGATCCGGGATCGCTTCGGAAGAGGATGCGGTCCAGCTGAAAATTACCGTGGAAGGAATGTCCTGTCCCACCGGCTGCGCCCCCAAGGTCGCCAAGGGGCTGCAGAGCATCGCGGGAGCCAAGGACGTGAAGCTGGCCGATTTCGACAAGGGCCTATTCACGATGGCGATCGACGCGAAGACGGGCATCAGCCCTGACGCCTTCAAGAAGTCGATCGACGGATACAAGATCGCGAAGATCGAGGGGACGTTTGTCGGCAAGATCGCCGAGAAGGACAAGAAGATCGTCCTGACGACCGCCGCGGGCCAGTCGTACGTCCTGACCGTCGGCGCGCCGCCCGAGTGCTGCGCCGACGACAAGGCCGCGAAGCCGGCCCCGAAGGCCGAAGAGTCTCCCCTCCTGAAGTCGCTCCGGACGAAACTCGAGGGGTTCGCCAAGGAAGGCAAGACGGCGAAGGTCGTTGGCGTGATGGCCGAATGCTGCGATGTGTCCGTCACGATCGCGTCGATCGACGCGGTGGAGAAGGCGACGAACTAGTCCGACCTGCAGACTCGAAGACAGCCCCGAAAGAACTTTTCGGGGCTGTTTTCTTTTCCCCGGAGCCCAAGGGCGGAACCCGGGATGGACCTGAAGGACAGGGGGAAACGGCGTGGAGGGGGCCACGCTTCCGATTCCTGCGTAACTCCGGAGCCTCCCGCGTCACATACCAGTGGCGTCCCCGGACCCCGAAGGGTACGATCCGCCTGACCCTCCCAAGGAGAGCCCGATGAACCTGAAGATCGCCGCCTGCCTTGTGTTCGTCCTCACGGCCCTGCAGGATCCGCCGAAGGACGAGAATCTCATCCTGCATCTCACGTTCGACGACCAGAAGGTCGGCGACGGAGCCAAGGCCGTCGGCAAGATCGAGTTCGCCGAGGGCAAGAAGGGCGGAGCGCTCAAGGTGGATGGGGCGGGCCATGTCGAGGTCGCCAACAGCGACGCTCTCGACAAGGTGCAAGCCGAGAGCTATACGGTCATGGCGTGGTTCAAGCCCGAATCGGTGCCGGCCGGGACCGAGTCGGCCAACGACGCCCGCTTTGGAATCGTGATCAAGGCGGGATGGCACACCGGCCTCAGCTACAACAACGAGAAACAGTTCGTGATGGAACACTGGCTGAGCCCCGCCGCAGGGAGCGAGGAGCCGGTCTGGGCCGGCGCTGGAACCTGGGAGGAGTCGAGCGACGCGGGCAAGTGGTATCACGTCGCGGGCGTCATCGACCGGAAGGCGGGCTCGACAAAGCTCTATCTCAATGGTGAGCTCAAGAATTCAGCCGACTGGGAGGCCGGCAAAGCCTCGCGCGATCCGGGCAAGCAGCCCTGGCGCGTCGGGATCGCGAGCCCGGGTGCCGAGAAATGGGGCTGGCCGGCGAAGGGCTTGATCGACGACGTCCGCATCTATAAGAAGGCGCTCGGCGACGCCGAGATCAGCGCGATCTACAAGGGCGACAGGTAGCTCTCGCCCTGGACGATCCCCGGGAAGCGGACCCGTACCTAGGTTGCCGCGGACATGAGTTCCTGATCGGTCGCGCCAGGCCCGGGGAACTCTCCCACGAGATGGCCGGACTTGAAGACCAGGATCCGGTCGGCCATTTGCCGGATCTCCTCCAGCTCCGACGAAATCAGAATGACCGCGGTCCCCTCCCTCGCGAGCTCCCGAACAATTGCCTGAAGTTCCGCCTTTGCGGCGAGATCCACCCCCTTCGTGGGCTCGTCGAGGATCAGGACCTTCGGCCGGGTCTGGAGCCACTTCGAAAGGACGACCTTTTGCTGGTTCCCCCCGCTCAGCTGGCCCACCAGCTGCCAGGCTCCCGAGCAGCGGATCTTGAGCTTCTCGATCGACGCGGCCACGAGGGTCCGCTCGCGAGCCGCCGACACGGCTCCCCAGCGACTGAGGCGACCCAGCGACGCGAGCGAGATATTGTGGCCGACCCCCAGCTGGAGAACGAGGCCTTGCCGTTTGCGGTCCTCCGGAACCAGCGCGATCCCTTGCGCGATGGCGTCCCGCGGCGCGGCGACCTCGACCGGAAGCCCGCCGATCCGGATTTCGCCCCGGGCGGGTTCGACTCCAAAGAGGGCGCGCGCGACCTCGGTCCGCCCCGCGCCGACCAGGCCGAACCACCCGAGCACCTCCCCCTGATGGACCCGGAAGCTGACGCCGAGCAGGTCCCGGACCCGGAGCGCCTCGTCCCCGATCGACGCGGCCTTGCCGCGGTCGATCGACACCTCGCGGCCGGCCATATGGCGTACGAGCTCCTCGCGCGGCGTCGCCTTGGCGTCCAGGGTCGCGACCAAGTCCCCGTCGCGCAGGACGGTCGCGCGGTCCGAGATCTCCTGGATCTCTTTCAGCCGGTGCGACACGAACAGAATCGTCACGCCGCGCGACCGGAGGTCCCGGAGGATTCTGAAGAGGACGGCGACCTCTCCCTCGGAAAGGCACGCGGTCGGCTCGTCCAGGGCGAGCACTGCGGGCTCGAAGGCGAGGGCGCGGACGATCTGGACCAGCTGCTTCTGCGCAACCGACAGCCGCGATACCGTGGCGGCGGGATCGTACTCGAGGCCCAGGTCGTGCAGCTGGCCGCGCGCGCGGGCTTCGAGCGCGGAGGGCCTCAGCCAGCGGTAGCTGCCCAGGAAGATGTTCTCCGCGATGGACAGATTCTCGCACAGCGTGGTTTCCTGCGGAACGAGCCCGATCCCGAGCAGGTGCGCGCCGTGCGGCGAGCCGATGCGGACCGGACAGCCGCGCAGCAGGATCTCGCCCGCGTCGGGGGCGATGACACCGCTCAGGATCTTCAGGAGCGTGGACTTACCCGCCCCGTTCGCCCCGACCAGGGCGTGGATTTCTCCGGGAGCGACGTCGAAGGAGACCGACCGGAGCGCGTGGATTCCGCCGTAGCTCTTCGAGATGCCCCGGAACGAGAGCGCCCCGCTCATTTCCCGAAGCGCTCCGTCCACTGCTTCATGAATTCGCCGAGGTTCTCCTTCGTGACCTCCTCGAGCGCGCCGTTGACGCGACCTCCGGGGCCAGTCGCGACGGCCTTCCCATCGGCAAGATCTTTCAGGATGCGCACGCTCTGGGCGCCCCAGCCCCACAGATCCTGGGCCAACAGCATCTGGCATTTTCCGCTCTGGAGGTACTGCCAGGTCTGCGGCACCGCATCGCAGGAGACGACCTTCACCTTGGCCGGATCGATCGTGTCCAGGCCGTGATCGCCAAACACTGCCCAGCCGCCGACGAGGATCCAGCCCTGGATGGCGCTGTTCGATTGCGTGTACTGCG
>DATGFI010000317.1:0-2064 GCA_035309205.1 Planctomycetota bacterium
CTGCGAGCTCGTACATGAGGCGCTTTTCTCTCTTTTTCGCCAAGGAGCGGGTTTTCTTGAGACCGCCCTAACTGAATGAGGTTTCCCATGAGACTGAGCTTGTCCGTCCTGCTCGCGATGGCTCTCGCGGGTTGTCACGTAGCCTCCTCTGCCGAAGCAGTCCACTGGACCGTGAAGGCTCCTTCGCAAGTCGATGATGCCGCACACAGCAAACTCCGCTTCGTGGTCGAAACCACCACCCCCAGCGGCGCCGTCGTGGAAGGCGTAGCCTACGTCTGGATTGTGGACTGGGTCGGCGTGCATGGAGTCGAACACCAGGGAGTTTCCTACCGGGAGGAAGCGATCCGCGTCAAAGGAGGACCCGGAACGGCGTGGCTCCGGATCCTGGCTGTCGACCGCTATGACCGGCTCGTGGAAGTCGCCAGGGCTTCTTTTGAGGTGACTCTGGTCCAGCCCTGAACGGCACCGGAGGGAACCGCTGGCCCTCTTCCTCTGGGAGGCCGGAGCGCCGCTCGAGAACTACATCGCCCAATGGGCCCTCAAGGATAGTGTCGGAGCACAACCACCCCTAATTCGCTGTCACCTCGCATCCCTCCGCGGCGTTTGTTCTGCGGAGGAGGTGCATGATGACGATGCCAAGACGCAAGCCCGCGTCTCCATCCGGTGGCCCGACTGCGGCCGAGAAGACCTGGACCCCCATCCTGGCGGACTGGAAGATGGAAGAAGAGTGGCCTGGGCGTCCGCGAATTCTTCCGAAAGCGTCGTGTCCGGGAGTCGGCGTTCTGGTTCTGGAAGAAGGACCTTCATGATCGTCTACGTCGCCGGCGAGAGCGTCGATACCGGAACTGTGTCGTCGTTCCGGAGTCAGGTGGAGGGCGTTGGAATCCGGGAAGATCCCGTCGTCTCGAACTCCCCGCACGATCCGGAAGGGGGGCCCGAACTCGGCCGAAGGTCGATTATTGCCATTGCTCCCCAGGCAAGGAGAATGCACAGGGCAAATTCTCCGCCCGGGGCCGAAAGGGCCCGGTCTAGGGAAGGAGATCCTTCCCCCTGGCTCGCCCAGTAAAGCAGTCCCAGCGAAGCAAAAACAGCCACGGACGCCAGGAGGAGTTGCCAGGGTTTTTGCTTTGGCCTGAATCCCAAAGCGACTCCAGCAGCGGCAAGTACGAAGGAAAGCCACGCCCAAGCATCTCGGCCAAGGGCGCGCCGAAGATCCTCGACCGATTGCGTCCAGGATCCCGCGGAGGACGCCGTCGCCGCGGCTGCCAGGGCGAGCAGGATTAGCGTGGCTCCGACCAGTTTCGCAAAGAGCCGGCTTGGCTTTTGCATTCCCACACTAAGGCCGATCGCCGCCAATACCAAAGACTCGACCAGGAGGACCTGGGGAGAACAGGAGGCGATCATCAGGGTCGCATCCCGAATGGTGACCAATCCGATCGTGGCACCGGCCATGTAGCAGACGACGAGCGCTCCAGCGAGAAATGAGAATCCGAGGAAGCTTCTCGCACCTAGTCCGACCTTAACCCGGCCCCGGATAAAGGCAAAGAATGCGATCAGGACTCCCCCTCCGAATAGGGCGGCTGAGGGGAGGGTGGCGCCCCGAGCGGGGAGGACCAAGGTCCAAGGGTCCGCATGAGAATCGGGACCGTGGGTTGAGGTGGCCAGAGCCCCCGCCCAGAACACCAGGACTCCGCCCGCAACCTTGAGCGCGATCCCTAGGCACCTCGCCTTGATAGAGCGAGTCGCGGGAAGTCTGCAAAAGGGAAACAGGATTGAGGCCACGGACTTCGCATCTGAGGGACGCTCCGCGGGATCTCGGGACAGGAGACCGCGGACCAGTTCTCGAAGAGTCTCGGGTACGCCCTCGTCCAACGGGGGAAGGGTTGTGTTGAGAGTGGCCGGAGGGCGGACTCCCGAGAGCATGGTGTAAAGCGTGGCTCCCAGGGAATAGAGATCCGCTCTTGCATCGCCTTCGGCGTGTTCCAACTGCTCGGGAGCCGCGAAGCCGAGCGTCCCCAGGAGATCCCCTGGGCCGGTCAGGCGCTGGAGGTCGTAGACGTCCCG